>CAZCJT010000010.1:0-23108 GCA_964498565.1 uncultured Acidimicrobiaceae bacterium | reverse complement strand
GGCCGTCCGGTCAGGACCGCCGGAACAGCCGCTTCCAGCGGGACCGGCCGGCGCGCCGGCGCTCCCGCTCCACGTCGGCCATCATCTCGGGGCCGGCGGCGTTGACGATGTCCTCGGCTGCGTCGAGCAGGGCCGCGATGGCCCCGTCGTCGTCGTCGAGGCCGGGCGGCTCGACCGGCGTCGACGGCGTCACGAGCGTGCCGTGCTGCCAGTTCACGTCGACGTAGCGCGGGGTGTACTTCGCGCAGTCCTCGGGGCACCGCCACGGGGCGTGGGGCGCGAGGTCGAGATCGCACTTCCGGACGGTGTCACCGTTCGGGTACGTCCGGGATTCGAAGTACTTGCAGTCCTGCCGCATCGGCATTCCGCCAGTGTGGCAGCGACCCGGCGCCGATCCTCCCCACCCCGGCAGGAGCTGCCGGAGGGCACGACGAATCCCGGCGGGTGGACGGAGCCCTGGTCGACGCGGACAGCGCCACCCCACCGGGGGCGACCGGGTGGGCGGCCCTCGACCGCAACCACAAGCTCCTCCTGGCGCTGCTCGGCGCCACCAGCTTCTTCGACGGCTTCGACCGCGGAATCCTCACCGTGGCGCTCCCCCAGATCCGCGACAGTTTCGACCTCGACCAGGGCCAGATGTCGCTGTGGGTGTCCATCCTCTACGTCGGCGCCCTGCCCGCCCTGCTGCTCACCCGCCGGGCCGACAAGGTCGGCCGCCGCAAGCTCCTGCTGATCTCCATCGTCGGCTACACGATCTCCACCGGCCTCACGGCGTTCGCCCCGAGCATCGGCTGGTTCGTGACCTTCCAGTTCGTGGCCCGCCTGTTCCTCAACGCCGAGCATGCGCTGGTGTTCACCCTCGCCGCCGAGGAGCTGCCGGCCAAGGCGCGTGGCTTCGGGTTCGGGTTCCTGTCGATGAACCTGGCGCTCGGCGTCGGCCTGTCGGCCATCGTGTTCGGAGCCGGGTTCGAGCCGGCGGGGATCTCGTGGCGGGTGATGTACCTGGTGGGCCTGCCTCCGCTGGTCCTGATCGGCTGGTTGCGCCAACGCATCCCCGAGTCCAAGCGGTTCGAGGCGGCCCGGGACGGGGGTGAGCTCACCGGCAGCTGGCGGGCCATCTTCGCTCCCGGGCACCGTCGATGGCTGCTGCTGCTGTGTGCCACGGCCTTCCTGCTCGAGCTCGGCACCCACGCCTCGGTCTTCAGCCAGGACTTCCTGCAGGAGGACAAGGGGCTCAGCTCCACGCTGGCCAGCCTGATGCTGGTGGCCGCCGGCCTCCCCGGCATCCCGATCATGGTCTGGGCCGGGGGTCTGTCCGACCGGCTCGGCCGCCGCGTGGTGGGCTGTGCCCTGGGGGTCCTCGGGGTCGTGGGCGCCGTGGGCTTCTTCTGGCTGCCGGGCGGCGTGCCCGTGCTGCTCGCCTTCATGGCCCTCACCCTCGTCGGCCAGATGGGCGCCGGCCCCGTGCTCGCCACCTACGCCACCGAGCTGTTCCCGACGGCCCTGCGGGGCCAGGCCGGGTCGTGGGCCAAGGTCGCTGCGGTCGGCGGGCAGGCCGGATCGCTCGCGCTCGGCGGCATCCTCATCTCGCTCACCGGGGGACTGCCGGGGGCGGCGACGATGCTCATGATCGGTCCGGTCGTCGCCATCGTCATCTTCGCCATGCACTTCCCCGACACCCACGGGCGCGAGCTCGAGGACACGGCCGGCGGCTTCCCCGACATCGACGGCGTCGCCGCCGAGCTGGCCACCCCGATCTGACGCCCCCGCGCCTAGTAGCGAGGCCCTGCCGAGGAACTCCAGAAGCAGAGGAGGCCCGCCACGGCCGGCGAACGACTCAGCCGACCGAGCCCTCCATCTGCAGCTCGATGAGGCGGGACCACTCGACGGCGTACTCCATGGGCAGCGTGCGGGTGACCGGCTCGATGAAGCCGTTCACGATCATGCCCATGGCCTGCTCTTCGGTGAGGCCGCGGCTGCGCAGGTAGAAGAGCTGCTCGTCAGCGACCTTGGAGACCGTGGCCTCGTGACCGATGTTGGCGTCGCGGGCCCCGACCTCCATGTAGGGGTAGGTGTCGCTGATCGAGTGCTCGTCGAGGATCAGGGCGTCGCACTGCACGTGGCTCTTGCAGCCGTAGGCATCGTCCTCGACCCGGACCAGGCCGCGGTAGCTGGTGCGGCCGCCGTCCTTGGAGATCGACTTCGACACGATCTTGGACGTGGTCTCCGGCGCGGCGTGGACCATCTTGGAACCGGTGTCCTGGTGCTGGCCCTCCCCGGCGTAGGCGACGGAGAGCACCTCGCCCGAGGCCTTGGGGCCCACCAGCCAGACGGCCGGGTACTTCATGGTGAGGCGAGAGCCGATGTTGCCGTCGATCCACTCCATGTGGCCCTCGGCCTCGACCCGGGCCCGCTTGGTGACCAGGTTGAACACGTTGTTCGACCAGTTCTGGATGGTGGTGTACGTGACCCGGGCGCTGGGCTTGACCACGATCTCCACCACGGCGGAGTGCAGCGAGTCGGTGGTGTACGTGGGGGCCGAGCAGCCCTCGATGTAGTGGACCTTGGAGCCCTCGTCGGCGATGATCAGCGTCCGCTCGAACTGGCCCATGTTCTCCGCGTTGATGCGGAAGTAGGCCTGCAGCGGCATCTCGACCTCGACGCCCGGCGGGACGTAGATGAACGAGCCACCCGACCACACCGCCGTGTTGAGCGCGGAGAACTTGTTGTCGTTCGGGGGGATGACCGTGCCGAAGTACTTCTTGACCAGCTGCGGGTACTCGCGCAGGGCCGTGTCCATGTCGGTGAACAGGACGCCCTGGGCCTCCAGGTCCTCCCGGTTCTTGTGGTACACGACCTCGGACTCGTACTGGGCGGTGACGCCGGCGAGGTACTTGCGCTCGGCCTCGGGGATGCCGAGCTTCTCGTAGGTCTGCTTGACCGACTCCGGCAGCTGGTCCCAGGCGTCGACCTGATGGTCGGTCGGCTTGATGTAATAGAAGATGTCGTCGAAGTAGATCTCCGACATGTCCCCGCCCCAGTTCGGCATCGGGCGGCGGAGGAAGTGCTTGTAGGCCTTCATCCGCATGTCGATCATCCACTGCGGCTCGCCCTTCATCCACGTCATCTCGCGGATGATGTCCTCGTTGAGGCCACGCTTCGGCTTGAAGACGTAGTCCTCCTCGTCGGACCAACCGAGCTTGTACTTGCCGAGGTCGAGATCGGTGACAGCCACAGGGGCCTCCGGTGTCGTGGGCGGACCCCACCGAGATGGCAGGGATTTCTCCTATGCCCATCTTACAAATTGCGGGGCCGCGCTCCCACGTCGCTCACCTGCGGATCAGCGTCGCCCGCAGCCAGGCGACGTGGTGGTCGAGGGCCGCCGTGGCCAGCGGCTCGTCACCCACCGTGTTCAGGTACCCGTGCAGCACCCCGTCGACATCGTGGTGGGTCACCGCCGCACCGGCCTCCCGGGCGACGTCGACGAAGCGCAGCGCCTGGGCCCGCAGGCTGTCGACCTCGGCGGTGGTCACCAGCGTCGGCGGCAGCAGCGACAGGTCACCCTCCGCCGGCACCGGCACCCCGACCGATCGGTCCTGGCCGGCGTACCCCTGGAACAGACCCATGGTTCCTTCCCGGCCCAGCCAGAGCACCGGCGGACAGTCGGGATGGCGCTCGTCGTAGGGGCCGCCCGCCGGATCGGTCACCGGGTAGGCGAGGAGCAGCGCCGCCGGCCCGCGGCCTGCCACCGCCAGATCGAGGGTGACGAGAGCAGCCAGGTGGCCGCCGGCCGAGCCACCACCCAGCGCCACCCGGTCCGGGTCGATCCCGTGCTCCGGGCCCTCACCCGCGACCCAATCGAATGCAGCACGGACGTCGTCCAGCGCCGCCGGGTGCCGGTGCGCCGGCGCCAACCGGTAGTCGACGGTGATCACGACACCGGGGAGGCCGGCCGCCACGACCTGCGCCACCGAGTCGGCCTCGGGCATGTCCAGGTCGCCGTACTGCCAGCCACCGCCGTGCGCCCACACGAGCGTGGGGGCGGGTTCGTCCGCGGCCAGCTCCTCGGACCGGTACCAGCGCACGGGGATCGTCCCGCCCGGCCCGGGCAGGGTGCCGGCGGCGCAGGTCACGCCCTCGACGGTCATCGGCCGCGCTGGCGGCACGCCCTCCACCTCACCCGACAGCAGCTGCAGGACGTGCGCCTTCCACAGGTGCCCGACCCGCGCCGCGATCCCCCGGTCCAACCCCACGCCCCCACCCTGCCACCAAGAGCCCTTCGCTGGTGCCGATCTGACCATGGATGGTCACCTTTCGACCAGTGAACGACGGTGGTGGGGTTCGGTGGTGCGACATGGACCGGATCCGGTCAGATCAGGACCAGCGAACCGTCGGGCCGGTGGGCGAACGGCGGCGGGGTCGGCTGATGGAGGGTGGCGCGCTCGTCGGGATGGTCGAGGATCCTCCGCAGGGACGAGCGGACGGTCTGGGCGTCGTGCCAGATGTCGTACTCCCAGTAGACGACGACGCTGTAGCCGGCCGCGAGCAGCTGCTCGGTGCGCAGGGCGTCTCGCTCGATGTCGGAAGGCATGGTGTGGAACGCCTCGCTGTGGATCTCCACGACGAGGGGCCTGGAGACGTGGACCGCGTCGAAGCGGCCGATCACGTCGTCTCCACCGAGGACCACCTGACGTCTGAACTGGGTCGCCAGCGCCCCGACGACCTCCCCCCACCGTGCCTCGAGGTTGCTGTCGGTCGGCCGGTAGTCGACGGGTCGCTCGTCCAGAAGCGTTCGCAGGACCACGATGCCGGCGTTGCCCTTCCCAGCGCGCTCCTCGGCCACGGCATGGATGCGCGCCGGCGCCAGCAAGCGGAGACGCCAGGCGTGATCGATGGTCCGTTCGAGGCGCAGGGCACCGACTTCGTGCCCGTAGCGCGACGTGAACTCCCGGGCCAGCCACAGGATCAGCCGCTCGGGACGGGCGATGGGGATGCCGCGATGGACCGTGACGTCGAGCTCCCGGTGCAGCGTGGTGGTCTGGTGCAGCCGTCCGAGGAAGTCGCGGCGCACGGCGCAGGGGGGACGGGCGACGTCGACCGGGAACGAGCGGAAGCGACCGAAGCCCCACCACTGCGTAGCGGCGTAGCCCCACAGGATCGCATCGGGGCCGGCGTCGAGGACGGGTGCGAGCAGCTGCTGGCCGAGCTGCGGTGACGCGGCCCGGTGGCGGAGGACCCGCGGTCCGACCGCCTCCAGGTACGGGTCCCGTCGACAGCGGCGGCGCTCGGCGGGCGTGCACTGGGTGCGGAGCTGGTGGGTGGCCACGAGCGAGTACTGCCGCTCGAGCAGGTGGACGACGCTTCCGGGGAGCATCGGAGGACCTCCGTCGGTGGTGCTCGGGGAAGCCACCCCCACCGTAGACAGGGGGTCCGACAGCGAAGCTCCCACCGGCTTCCCTGGTGCCGGATCGACCACCGACGGTCCGATCTGGACCAGCGAAGCGGACCGTGTCCCTTCTCTGGTGCGAGATCGACCACCGACGGTCCGACAGGGACCAGCGAACGACGGTGGTGGGGTCAGACGGGTTGGGCGCCGGCCCAGGCCGAGAAGAGGGCGGCGTAGTGGCCGCCGGCCGCGATCAGCTCCTCGTGGGTGCCCACCTCGGCCAGCGACCCACCGGCCACCACGGCGACGCGGTCGGCGCGGGCGGCCGTGGTGAGGCGGTGGGCGATCACGATGGTGGTGCGGCCCTCGGAGAGGCGCTCCATGGCCTCCTCGACGATGGCCTCGGTGCCGGGGTCGAGCGAGGACGTGGCCTCGTCGAGCACGAGGATCTCGGGGTCGGCGAGGGCGGCCCGGGCGAGGGAGATCAGCTGCTTCTCGCCGGCGGAGAACCGGCTGCCCCGCTCGCGCACCTCGGTGTGGAGACCGTCCGGCAGGACGGCGAAGCGGTGCAGGATGCCGATGGAGTGCATGGCATCGACGATCTGGTCGTCGGTGGCATCGGGCCGCGCCAGGCGGACGTTCTCCATCAGCGTGCCGTTGAACAAGAAGCCCTCCTGGGGCACCACCACCATGGTGCGCCGAAGCGACGACAGCGTGGCGTCGCGCACGTCGAGCCCACCGATGGAGACGCTGCCCTCGGTGGGGTCGTAGAAGCGCACGATGAGCTTGGCCAGGGTGGACTTCCCGGCACCGGTGGGTCCCACCAGTGCCAGCCGCTCGCCGGGGTGCACCGTGAGGTCGACGCCCCGCAGCACCGGCGTGTCGGGATCGGATGCGTAGTGGAAGCCGACACCCCGCACCTCGATCGCCCCCCGGGCGGGCACGTCGACGGCACCGGGCCGTTCGGGCACGTCGACCTCGGTGTCGAGGAGCCCGTAGAGCTTCTGCAGGCCGGCGCCGGCGGACTGCACCATGTTGAACAGCTGGCTCAGCTGCTGGATCGGCTCGAACAGGTTGGACAGGGTGAGCACGAAGAACGTGACCGTGCCGATGGTCAGGTCCCCCTGGTGCACCCACCACCCGCCGACGCCGACGGCGAGGGCGGTGGTCCCCAAGCCGGCGATCTCGATCACCGGCAGGTACCAGGCCGAGATCTTCACCGAGCGCATGTGGGCGTCGTACAGCTGGCGGTTGTGCTCCTCGAAGCGGCTGGTCTGCACGTCCTCGCGGGCGAAGGCCTGCACCACCCGGACCCCGGAGATCCCCTCCTGGAGCTGGGAGAGCGTGGCCCCGATCCCGTCGCGGACGTCGAGGTAGGCCTCGTTGGAGTCGCGCTGGAACTTCCGGCTGGCGATCACGACCCCGGGGACGGCCACGAGGCACAAACCGAGCATCTGCGGGCTCACGTAGAACAGCACCCCGATGGAGACCACCAGCAGCAGGCCGTTCTGCACGAACATCAGGAGGCCCATCTGGACGAGCTCCGACAGCGCGTCGATGTCGGAGGTCATGCGGGACACGACGACGCCGGCCTTCTCGCGGTCGTAGAAGGGCATCGACAAGCGCTGGAGGTGGTCGAACACCCGGATGCGCAGGGCCTTGAGGAAGTCCTCGCCGATGCGGGCGATGGCCAGCACCTGGCGCCGGTACACGACGTAGCCGAGCGCGGCGATGAGGACGTAGGCGATGACGGTGCGGTTCAGGACGTCGCGGTTGGCGTCCCTGATGCCGTCGTCGATGCCCGTGCGCACGAGCAGCGGGCCGGCCAGCGTGGAGGCCGTGTACAGCACCGCGAAGAACCCGGCCAGGACCAGTCGGCCGCGGTAGGGCCGCAGGAAGCCGTACGTGCGCCGGATGACGTTGACGGCGGCGCCTCGGTCGAGGTGCTCGTCGGCGTCCACCCCGCCCGCCATCCACATCAGGTCCGGACCTCCGGGACCGCCGCCGGCTCGGCCGCGTCGAGGTCCTCGATGGCGGCAGCGGCCAGCACCTCGCGGTAGCGGTCGCTGGTGGCCAGCAGCTCGTCGTGGGTGCCGGTGGCCACCACCCGGCCCTCGTCGAGCAGCACGACGCTGTCGGCCAGGGCGATGGTGGCGGCGCGGTGCGCGATCACGATGGTGGTGCGCCCCTCCATCACCTCGCCGAGGGCATCGCGGATCTCGTGCTCCTTGGTCGGGTCCACCGAGCTCGTCGCGTCGTCGAGGATCAGCACCCGCGGGTCGGCCAGGATGGCCCGGGCGATGGCGATGCGCTGGCGCTGCCCGCCCGACAGCGAGTAGCCGCGCTCCCCGATGACCGAGTCGTAGCCGTGCTCGAGCGCCTCGATGAACTCGTCGGCGCCGGCGAGCCGGGCGGCCGTGCGGATCTGCTCCAGGGACGCACCGGGGTCGGCGAAGGCGATGTTGGCCGCGATGGAGTCGGAGAACAGGAAGGTCTCCTCGAACACGATGCCGACCGCTCGGCGCAGCTCGTGGATCCGCAGCTCCCGGACGTCGACGCCGTCGAGGAGCACGCGGCCGCCGTCGACGTCGTAGAAGCGCGGGATGAGCCGGCCCACGGTGGACTTGCCGCAACCCGTCGCCCCCACCAGGGCGACAGACGTGCCGGCTTCGACGACGAGGTCGAAGTCGTGGAGCACGGGGATGGTGCCGTCGCCGTAGGCGAACTCGACGTGGTCGAAGCGGACCTCGCCGCGACCGGGCGGCAGGTCGCGGGCGCTCGGGGCGTCGACGATGACGGGATCGGTCGAGAGCACCTCGGCCACCCGTTGGGCCGCCGCCGAGGCCCGCTGGCCGTTGGCGATGATCATCCCCAGCATGCGAAGCGGCCAGATGAGCAGGACGACGAAGAAGTTGAAGAGGACGAAGTCGCCGATGCTGATGGCGTCGTCGATGACCCGGTGCCCGCCGACGCCCAGCACGGTGATGAGCCCGATGTTGGGCAGCAGCTCGAGGGCGGGGAGGAAGACGGAGCGGATCTTCGAGGCCGTCATCGACTCGCGGTAGACGTCGTCGGCGGTGGCGCGCAGCCGGGCGCGGACCACGTCCTCGGCGCCGAAGCCCTTCACGACGCGCACGCCCGCGACGGACTCCTCGACCACGGCGGCCAGCTCGGCGGATTCCCGCTGGATCCCCATGACCGACGGGAACAGCCGGGTGCCGAACCGCTTGGCGACGACGTTGATGAACGGCAGCGCGGCCAGCGACAGCACGGCGAGGAGCGGATCGATCACGACCAGGATCACGGTGACCCCGAGCACCGTCATGGCGTTGGCGATCGTGAGCGGGATCATCACCACGAAGTTCTGGAGGTGCTGGAGGTCGATGTTGCCGCGGCTCATCAGCTGACCGGCCTGCACCTCGTCGTGGTAGGCGAAGTGGAGCCGCTGGACGTGGGCGAAGAGCTGGTCGCGCAGGCGCTTCTCGACCCACCGGGCCTCGCGGAAGGCGAGGTACCGGCGCACCCCCGTGAGGACGGCCGAGAGGAGCCCGACGACGAAGATGCCGCCCGACCACCAGGCCAGGGCCTCCATGTCGTCGGCGTCGATGCCCTCGTCGACCGCCTGCTGCAACAGCAGGCCCACACCGATCTTGCTGAACGACCAGAGCAGGCCCACGACCACCCCGGCGATGACCCCGGCTCGGCGTGGGCGCAGCGTGTCGGCGATCAGCCGCCAACCGGCGCGCGTATCCGTCCCCTCGATGCGGCCGACCGTATCCCAGGAATTGACCGTCGGGTCAATGGATTCGGGGCTACCGGAGGTTGGCGTAGCCGCCTCGGTAGAAGACCAGCGGGGCGCCCTCGTCGGCCACGGCGAGCCCGAGCACCCGGCCCACCACGATGTGGTGGTCGCCGCCGTCGTGCACGTCCTCGATGGCGCAGTCGATCCAGGCCAGCACCCCGTCCAAGATCGGGGAGCCGGACTCCGACGCCTTCCAACCGATGCCCTTGAACTTGTCCTCGCCGCTGGTGGCGAAGGCCCGGCACACGTCCTCCTGGTCGGCGCCGAGGACGTTGACGCAGAAGCTGCCGGAGCCGGCCATGCGCGACCACGACCCGGACGTGCGATCGACGCAGAAGCCCACCAGCGCGGGGTCGAGCGAGAGCGAGAAGAACGAACCGACGGCCAGGCCAACCGGCTCGTCGCCGTCCATCCCCGCGATCACCGTGACCCCCGTGGGGAAGTGCCCGAGGACCTGTCGGTAGGTGGCCTGATCGATCGCGCTCATGGCCCGGGACGCTAGAGGACGATGGTCAGGCCCTCGGACGCCGCCAGGACCTCGTCGATGCGCGCACCGGCCATCAGCCGGGCCCGCTCGACGAGGCAGTCGATGAAGACGTCGTCGTGGCTGGGATCGTGGTGGAACAGCGCGAGCCGCCGCACCCCGGCCTCGGCGGCCACGTGGACGGCGTACTCCACGGTGCAGTGGCCCCAGTCGCGCTTGGCCTCGAACTCCTCGGGCGTGTACTGCGCGTCGTGGATGAGCAGGTCGGCGCCGGCGCAGAGCTCGAGCACGTCGTCGGTGATGCCGTGGCTGCCATCGAGGGGCATCTGGTGGTCGGACACGTAGACCACCGTGAGCCCGTCGAGCTCAACGCGGTACCCGTTGGTGATCCCCGTGTGGGGCACGTCCCGGACCATGACCTTGGCGTCGCCCACCACGATGTCGGTGTCGCGCACCGTGTGGAACGTGATGTCGCCCGGCAGGTCGTCGATGCAGACCGGGAACAGCGGCGGGCAGATGAACTGCTCGAAGCAGTCGGCCAACGTGCGGATGCCGTCGCGCTCGGGCGGCGGGCCGTACACCTGCATGGTGGCGCCCGGCCGGAGCACCGGTGCGAAGAACGGCAGGCCCTGCACGTGATCCCAGTGGACGTGGGTGACCAGGGCGTGCCCGTTGAACGTCTCGTGGGCGGGGAACTGCTCGCCCCACATCCGCAGGCCCGTGCCCAGGTCGAGGACGATCGGCTCGTGGTCGGGAGCCTCGATGATCGCGCACGAGGTGTTGCCCCCGTAGCGCTGGTTGTCGTCGTTCGGGCACGGAGTCGAGCCCCGTACCCCGTAGAACGTGACCTGCACGGTCCCGGCCCCCTGTCGTCCTGGAGGTGGCAGGGTACTCATCGTTCGCAACCCCGCGAGCGGGGTTGCACCGGTCACACATCTTCACCCAGGAGCCTCCATGGAACCGACCCAGGGCAGCGTCCGCGCCAACGACCTCGACTTCGCCTACCTCGAGCTGGGTTCGGGCCCGCTGGCCCTGTGCCTGCACGGGTTCCCCGACTCGCCCCACGGGTGGCGCCACCAGCTGCCGGTGCTCGCCGACGCCGGGTACCGGGCCGTGGCCCCGTGGATGCGCGGCTACGCCCCCACCGCCATCCCGCCCGACGGCTGCTACCAGCAGGGAGCGCTGGCCACCGACGCGAACGCGCTGCACGAGGCGCTCGGCGGCGACGGCGAAGCTGTCCTCATCGGCCATGACTGGGGAGCAACCGCCGTCTACCCCGCCGTCAACGCCGCGCCCGACCGCTGGCGGGCGATGGTGGCCGCCGCCGTCCCGCACCCGGCGGCGATGGCCGGGATGATCCTCGAGTACGAGCAGCTGAAGCGGTCGTTCTACATGTTCGTCTTCCAGCACCCGTTGGCCGAGGCCATCGTGCAGCAGGGCGACCTCGCGTTCATCGACCAGCTCTGGGCCGACTGGTCGCCCGGCCTCGACCCGGCGGTAGCGGCCACGGCGCTGGAGCACGTCAAGGACGCGCTGCGGGCGCCGGAGAACCTCACGGCGGCCCTCGGCTACTACCGGGCCGCCATCGGCGGGGTCGGACTCGACCCCCGCTACGACGACATCCAGGCCGCCGGCGGCCAGCCGGTCACGATCCCGGCCCTCTACCTCCACGGCGCGAACGACGGGTGCGTGGGCGTCAGCTTCGCCGAGGCAGGCGCCGGCTTCCTGACCCACGAGCGGAGCCGCTCGGTCATCATCGAGGGGGCCGGCCACTTCCTCCAGCTCGAGCGGCCGGAGCGGGTGAACGCCGAGATCCTCGACTTCCTGGCCGAAGCGCCGACATGACGAAGCGACCGTCGCTGCCCGACGGGTTCGTCGCCGTCGTCAAGCAGGACTGCCCAACGTGCCAGCTCATCGAGCCGGTGCTGGTGCACCTGGTTGACGCCGCGGCCCTCGCCGCGGTCGTCACGCAGGACGACCCGTCGTTCCCCGACCTGTCCGACGCCGGGGGCGCAGCCGAGTGCACCTTCGACGAGGACCTCACGATCTCGTACCTCTGGGACATCGAGACCGTGCCGACCCTCCTGCGCATCGAGGACGGCGAGGAGGTCGAGCGCCTCGTCGGCTGGGACCGCCAGCAGTGGGAGGACCTGACCGGCATGCCCGACCTCGGCCCCGAGCTGCCCGACTGGCGGCCGGGGTGCGGCTCGCTCTCCGTGGACCCGATGCGGGCCGACGAGCTGGCGGGCCGGTTCTCGGCGTCCGGGCTGCGGAGCCGACGGGTCGAGTTCGCCGAGCTCGAGGACGAGTTCGAGGCGATGTGGGACCGCGGGTGGAGCGACGGCCTGCCCCTCGTCCCGCCCACCGAGGCGCGGGTCGCCCGCATGCTCACGGGCACGACACGTGCACCCGACGAGGTGGTCGCGGTCGTGCCACCCGATCTGGTCGAGTGCACGGTCGAGAAGGTGGCGGTCAACGCGGTGATGGCCGGCTGCCTCCCCGAGCACCTCCCCGTGGTGCTCGCCGCGCTGGAGGCGGCGTGCACCCGCGAGTTCAACATGCACGGGCTGTTGGCCACGACGTTCTTCTCCGGACCCATCCTCATCGTGAACGGGCCCATCCGCCAGCGCATCGGGATGAACTCGGGCGTCAACGCGCTGGGGCAGGGCAACCGGGCCAACGCCACCATCGGCCGGGCGCTCCAGCTGGTCGTGCGCAACGTCGGCGGCGGGCAGCCCGGCGGCGTCGACCGGGCCACCCTCGGCTCTCCCGGCAAGGTCGGCTTCTGCTTCGCCGAGGACGAGGAGGGCTCACCGTTCACGCCGCTGTCGGTCGACCGTGGCCTCGACGCCGGCGCCGACGCCGTCACCCTCTTCGCCGGCCACGGGCCCACCTCGATCATCGACCAGCGTTCCCGGGAGCCCGAGTCGCTGGCCCGCTCCTTCGCCGCCGTGCTGCGCGCCAACGCCCACCCGAAGCTCCCCCTCAAGATCGACGCCGTGCTGGTCGTGAGCCCCGAGCACGGCCGCATCTTCCGGGAGGCCGGCTGGGGTCGCCAGGAGCTGATGGCCCGTCTCGGCGAGCTCCTGCTGCTCGACTCCGACGAGCTGGTGCAGGGCGCCGGCGGCATGGCCGAGGGCATCCCTGCCGCCTTCGCCGGCATGCAGCTGCCCAAGTTCCGCGAGGGCGGCCTGCTCGTCTGCCACGCCGGCGGGGGTGCGGGTCTCTTCTCCGCCGTGCTCGGCGGGTGGGTCAACGGCGAGGAGGGATCGGATCCGGTGACGGTCCCGATCGGCTCGTGAGATGATGCGCCCATGACCACGGTCCTCGACCCCACCGGCGAGCGTCAGGTCGCCGAGCGCGCCCGCCTGGAACGACCTGCCTCCCTCGAGGGCAAGGTCGTCGGTCTGCTCGACATCACCAAGCCCCGAGGCGACGTCTTCCTCGATCACCTCGAGCAGGGCCTGCGCCGGCGCGGTGCCGCCGACGTCGTGCGCTTCGCCAAGCCGACCTACACCAAGCCGGCGCCGGTCGACCTCCGCCACGAGATCTCCACCAAGTGCGACCTGGTCATCGAGGCGCTCGCCGACTGAGGGTCGTGCACGTCGTGCAGTGTGCACGACATCGCTGATCTGGAGCGCCGGGGCGTACCCGGCGTGTTCATCGCGTCGACCGAGTTCGTCGACGCCGCCGCGGCCCAGGCGAAGGCGCTCGGGTTCGACGCGGCCCGGGTGTTCGTGGCCCACCCCATCCAGGACCGCACCGACGACGAGATGCGGGCCTTGGCCGACGCCGCGCTCGACGAGATCGTCGCCGCCCTCACCACCGACTGAGCCGTACGATCGGGCATGCGCCCGCTCCACTGGCGGGGGTGCCCAAGCGGATCAGGGGAGGCGGTAGCCGACGTCGTCGGTGACGGCCAGGCCGTCGGCGACGAGGGTGGTGGCCACCCGCTGGGCGCGGTCGGGGTCGTCCGGCCAGCCCATCACGGTCGCCAGCGCACCCGGTGCGACCGGACCCGTGCGCAGCGCATCGACGAGGCGGACCCGGCCCTGGCGGTCGGAGCCGTCGAAGCGCGACTGGGGCGTGCTGATGCCGGCCGAGCCGGTGATGGGGTCCGGCTCGGGGAAGCCGGCGGACGCCCATGCACAGTGGGCGCGGATGGGGCAGTCGTCGCAGCGGGGCGCGCGCTTGCGGCACACGCCGGCGCCCAGGTCGAACACGGCCTGGCCCCAGGTCCATCCCCAGCCGTCGGGGACGGCGGCATCGGCTGCGTCCTGGGCCTCGGTGGGCCCGAGCGGTCGACCGACGAGGGCGCGGGCCACGAAGCGGCCGGCGTTGGTGTCGACGAGGCCGATGTCGCGCTCGTAGCGGTCGGTGACCCGGGCGACCTGGGTCTGCTGCAGCATCAGCTCGGAGACGAGGACGGCCCAGGGATCGCGCGACCGTCGCCAGGGCAGGTCCCTGCCCTCGCTCGACCACCACTCGATCAGGTCCTGCTGGACCGGGCGCACCCGGTCAGTCTGCCGCTGCCGCCTTCCGATCAGATCGGGCAGAGCACCCAGGTGTCGAGGTCGAGCAGCACGTGCTCGGCGTACTTGCCGTCGTCGCCACGCAGGGTCATGGCCTCGTCCCGGCCCTTGGTGGCGACGAGCCGGACCCGCAGGGCACCGACGCCAGGTGCGTCGAGCTCGGCCTTGTCGAGCACCTCGGACCAGGCGTACACGGTGTCGCCGGCGAAGGCCGGCGCCGTGTGGGCGCCGGCGTTGATCGCTGCCACCAGCACGGCGTTGGCCATGCCGTTGAACTGCAGGGCGCGGGCGAGGCTGATGACGTGGCCGCCGTAGATCAGGCGCCGGCCGTCGTCGCGCGCCTCGGTGTTGAAGTGGACCTTGGCCGTGTTCTGCCACAGGCGGGTGGCCAGCATGTGCTCGGCGTCGGTGAGCGTCACGCCGTCGACGTGGTCGATCTTCTCCCCCACCTCGTAGTCGCCGTAGCGGTGCGGTTCCCCGGCGGCGGCGAAGTCGTAGGACGTGAAGTCCAGGCCGTCCGGGACGATGAGCTGGTCGGCGGCCACGGCGTCGGCCAGATCGGGCACGAGGGTCTCCGGGGCCGGTGCGTCGTCATCGGCCTTGCGCACCATGACCCAGCGGGCCCAGTCGATGGCGGTCTCGCCCCGCTGGTTCGTGGCGGTGGAGCGCACGTAGACCACGCCGGTCTTGCCGTTGGAGTTCTGCTTGAGGCCGATGACCTCGGAGCGTGCCCGGAGGGTGTCGCCGGGCCGGACCGGCTGGTGGAAGCGGCACTCGGCGTACCCGAGGTTGGCGACCGCGTTGAGGGAGATGTCGGGGACCGTCTTGCCGAAGGCGATGTGGAACCCGATCAGCTCCTCGACCGGCGCCGGCGACAGGCCGCAGGCGGCGGCGAACTCGTCGGAGGAGGGCAGGGCGAAGCGGCTCGGGTAGAGCGCGCCGTACAGGGCCCGGTCGCCGGTGGTGACCGTGCGGGGTGTGGCGTGCTCGATGACCTGGCCGACGGAGAAGTCCTCGAAGAAGTTGCCCGGGTTCGTCTTGCTCATGGCCGGAGAACCTACAAAGGGCCCGCCGACGGGCACCCATCGACCGCCGGCACGCGACCGCTCGCGACGATCAGTCGGCGTCGAGCCCGAGCGCCTCGAAGATCTCCCGCTTGCGGGCGGTGAACTGCTCTTCGGTGATCTCGCCGGACTCGCGCCGCTCGGCGAGCTGGCCGTACTCCGCCATGAGCGCGCCCTCGTCGAGGTCGGTGCCGTCGTCGTCGGCCTCGCGGCGCTCCCGACGTCGGGCGTCCTTCTCGCGGGCGCGGTCCTGCCGGTCCGCCTCTCGCTGGCGCTTCTCGAAGCTCTGGTTGCCACGCTGGGCCATGGGTCCGCCTCCTTCCCCACCGAACGTACCGTTGCGGGGCGCGATGACCGACTTCGCGCCCTCGGCTGCGCTTGGAAGGGGCCGGTTACCCACCGGTACCCTGCCGCCATGATCGCCCCCGACCTGCAACGAGCCGCCGCCGCCATCGACGCCGCCCGGAGCGTGCTCGACAAGGCAGCCGCCCGCCTCGCCGGGCTCGGCGACATCGACGCCAACCAGGTGCTGGCCTACGACCTGGCCCACGCCACGGCCGCGGTCGAGATGTCGGGAACGCTGCTCGACTACGGGTCCAAGGGCGACCAGGAGGCCCGCATCGCCTGCGCCTTCGCGGCCGACGCCGTGGGGGACCTGGCCGCCAAGCTGTTCGGCCGGGAGCAGGAGTGGGGCGTCGACCACGGCGCCCTCGACGTCGCCCGGGAGTTCGTCGGCCAGTACCGCTCGCCCGAGTTCCTCACCACCATCGACGGTGAGGGCCCCCGGCACCTCGACGGCGACTTCGAGATGGTGCAGGACACGTTCCGCCGCTTCGGCGAGGACCAGATCAAGCCCCATGCCGAGCACGTGCACCGCACCAACGGTGACGTGCCCGAGGACGTCATCAGCGGTCTCGCCGAGCTCGGTGCCTTCGGCCTGTCGATCCCCGAGCAGTTCGGCGGCTTCGCCTCGGGCGGGGAGTCGGACTACATGGGCATGGTCGTGGCCACCGAGGAGCTCTCCCGCGCCAGCCTCGGCATCGGCGGCTCGCTCATCACCCGGCCCGAGATCATGACCCGGGCCGTCGAGAAGGGCGGCACCCAGGAGCAGAAGGAGTTCTGGCTCCCGAAGCTGGCCACCACGGAGGTCATGTGCGCCGTGGCGGTGACCGAGCCCGACTACGGCTCCGACGTCGCCGGCATCAAGTGCACCGCCAGCCGCGACACCCTCGACGACGGCACGCCGGGCTGGCGCATCAACGGCGTCAAGACGTGGTGCACCTTCGGTGCCCGCGCCGATGTGCTGCTGCTGCTCGCCCGCACCGACCCCGACCGCTCCCTCGGCCACAAGGGCCTGTCGATGTTCATCGTCCCCAAGCCCCAGGGTGAGGGTCACGGCTTCGAGTTCGAGGACGGCCACGGCGGCAAGATGGAGGGTCGCCCCATCGACACCATCGGCTACCGCGGCATGCACTCCTACGAGATCGCCCTCGACAGCTGGTTCGTCCCCGAGGAGAACCTCATCGGCGGCGACGACGGCCTGGGACGGGGCTTCTACCTGCAGATGGAGGGCTTCGAGAACGGACGCCTGCAGACCGCGGCCCGGGCCGTCGGCGTCATGCAGGCCGCCTACGAGGAGGCCCGCCAGTACGCCGACGACCGCGCCGTCTTCGGCAAGCCCATCGGCGAGTACCAGCTCACCCAGGCCAAGCTCGCCCGCATGGCCGTCATCATCCAGGCCAGCCGCCAGTTCGCCTACGCCGTGGCCAAGATGATGGCCAAGGGCGAGGGCGCCATGGAGGCCACGCTGGTGAAGGCCTACGTGTGCAAGGCCGCCGAGTGGGTCACCCGTGAGGCCCTGCAGATCCACGGCGGCTACGGCTACGCCGAGGAGTACCCGGTGAGCCGGTACTGGGTCGATGCCCGCGTGCTCTCGATCTTCGAGGGCGCCGACGAGACCCTCTGCCTCAAGGTCATCGCCCGCCGCCTGGTGGCCGACGCCCGCTGACCGGTGACCTCCCCGCTGGTCCAGGCCCTCGGGCTGGAGCCCCACCCCGAAGGCGGCTGGTACCGCGAGACGTGGGTGTCGCCCGAGGAGGTCGAGACCTCCGACGGCCGCATCCGCGCCACCGCCACGCTCATCCACTTCGTGCTGCACGCCGGCGAGTCCTCGGCCTGGCACCGGGTCCGCTCGGACGAGGTCTGGCTCGCCCACCTCGGGCGCGTGACCATCGAGCTGGGTGGCCATGCCGACGAGCCCGAACCCGGCGCCCGCCACGTCGTGGGCACCGACGTGCAGGCCGGCGAGGAGCCCCGGGTCGTGGTGCCCGGCGGGGCGTGGCAGCGCACCGTCCCCGGCCAGGCCGACGCGCTGGTCAGCTGCCTCGTGTCGCCCGGCTTCGACTTCGCCGACTTCGAGCTGCACCAGCCGTCCTGACGGCAGCCCGAGCCGTGCTCAGCGGCCGGTGATCGTCAGGCCGCGCAGGTAGTACCAGTACGCCCGCCAGCGGATGTCGCCCACCGGCTTCAGCATCGAGAACAGGTCGACGTACATGCGAGCGGTGCGTCGCAGGCCGTCGACGATCCCGAACTTGACCCGCTTGGTGCGGTGCGAGACCCCGCGCATGGTGTGGGCGTGGGTCCGCAACCGGCCCTCGGCGATCACCTCGTTGATCCGCGTCTCGATGGTGTAGCCGGCGTGCTTGGTGACGGGGATCCGGTCCCAGACCCAGCGGGGGATGATCCGCTCGCCGGACAGGGGCGGCAGGACCAGCACCAGCCAGTTGAGCCAGCCGTAGTCGAAGGCACCCAGGCTCATCTCGGCCCGTCCGTCGAGCACCGGTTCGCAGATGGCGTCGAGGTGGGCGCTGGTCAGGCCGGTGCAGTCGGCGTCGACGAACAGGATGTGGGTGGCGTCGGTGCGCTGCACGCCGGCGTCCATGGCATGGGCCTTGGAGCCGGTCGAGCCGGGCCGGCTGACGACCTCCGCCCCGGCCCGGGCCGCGATCGCCGCCGTGCCGTCACGGGAGCCGTCGTCGACGACGATCACCCGGCGGACGTGGCGGCAGCCGATGGCGGCGGCCACGTTGGCGGCGACCGTGGTGGCCTCGTCCCGAGCCGGCATCACGACGTCGACGACCACCGGCGCTCCCGCGTCGCTCTCGTCGCGCTCCGACGCCACGGCGGTGGGGCCTCAGATGGTGCTCTTCAGCAGCTCGGGCACCACCGGGGTGTCCGTGCGCCGGAGCATGGCTTCGACCGGTTCCAGCCCCTTGGGCCCGACCACGCGGTCGACGAGGGACAGCGGCACGATCTCCTCGTCGAGCTCCCACGGCTCGCCGGCCTGGTCGAGGCGGTCCACCACGGATTCCCACAGCCGCTCGGGCAGCAGACGGCCCTCCCCCACGACCAGCCACACGTCGGCGTCGGTGTCGCGCGCCACGGCGGCCGCGGCATGGGACCCGGCCACGGCGACGAAGGACTCGGGACCCACCGCCGACGCCTCGAGCAGCACCACGTTCGACCAGCGCACCGCGCCGGCGAGGTTGGCCGGCGGGATCTCCTCGGCCGGCGAGTCGGAGTGCTCGAGCCGGCGCACCAGGCCGGCCCCCTCACCCAGGGAGTCGACGACGAGCGAGCGGACGTCGCCGCGCCGGATCAGCGCGCCGCCGACCTGCTCGGGCCAGCCCAGGACCGTGACCGTGATCTCATCAGGCAGCTCGTAGGCCAGCGCCGCCGTGGTCTTGTCGTCCTGCAGGATCGACACGCACCGGAAGGCCTCGGCCCGGGGGTCGTTGGTGGCCAGCACACGCGCCGCCAGCCACCACATCGGCCCGGAGGTCGGGTGCCGGTCGATGATCCGCCGGCACGCGGTGACGAGTCCGGATGGGTCGTCGACGAAGCCGGCGAGGGCCCGGGCCACCTCCTCGGCCAGGGCGGCGTGGTCGACCCCACCGGCCCTCGCCACGTAGCGGAGGCGCTCGATCGGGTGCATCAGGCCCCGGGCTTGAAGATCATCAGGTAGAGCATGACGAGCAGCAGGACGACGACGATGGGACCGCCCTTGGCCAGCAGCTCGCGCCCCTTCATGTCGCCGGCGGCCACCAGCCGCTGTCCCTTGCCCACCAGCGCGCTCACCACGCCGGCGATCGCGAACCACACCAGGAACGACAGGGAGATCCACATCTCGGAGAACTCGATGAGCTCGTCGGACATGACCACCATGAGGATCCCGGTGATCAGGGCGATGACGAGGGAGCCCATGACGATCTTCTTGGTGTAGTCGTGGGCGAACGCGGCCCACGCCTGAAGGCTGCCGGCACCTCCGTCCCGAGCGAGGTGACGCTCCAGCAGCGGGTTCACCACCGTGGGGGCGAAGGCGGCGATCACGGCCACGATGTGCAGCAGCAGGATGATGTTGTAGCCGGTGTCGCGGTAGGCGGCGAGGATCACGGGGGGCTCCAGGGTCGCGGTGCGGATCTGCTGGCGCGGAACCTACCTTGCTAACTTCCCCGCCCGTGCCGACCGACCCCGATGGCGACGTCACCCTGACCCACATCTCCGGCGTCGCCCTCCACCTGCGGGAGTGGCTGACGACGTTCCACCTCGGCGTGGTCGTCCTCGACCCCTTCGAGTACGAGAGCGCGTGGCTGCTCGACACCGCCGGACGGATCCTCGACGTCTTCCGTCAGGCCGACGTGCGCGTCGGCTTCGTTGTGACGTCGACCCCCGAGGACGCCAAGGCGTTCGTCGGCCCCTGGGCCGACCGCCTCTTCGTGCTCTGCGATCCGGACAAGGCCTTCGTGCGCTCGCTCCAGCTCGAGCAGCTGCCGGCGCTCGTGCACATCGGGATCGACGGCACGCTCCTCGGCTCGGCCGAGGGCTGGGACCCGCTCGAGTGGCGGGCCGTGGCCGACAACCTGGCCCGGATCATGTCGTGGAAGGCGCCCGACATCCCGGCCGCCGGCGACCCCAAGCCGTACCAGGGCGCACCGGCCGTCTGAGCACGCCGCTGGTCACACACCGCATGGCGGCCCCGACCCTCGGGTACGTACCGACCATGCCGAAGGACCGCGACCAGCAGACGCCCGACGACCCGCAGGACTGGGCGAACGTCACGACCTCACGTGGTCAGGGCACGGGAGGCACCGGCTACGACCGGCTGCCGGGCGAGGAGGCTCCGGCCAGCATGCGCGACGCCGACTCCACGGCCGAGACCATCCCCGAGCCCCTCCCCACCGACGCCCAGGAGTCCTGATCATGGCCAAGCCCCAGCAGCCCGAGCTCCGTCGCTCCGGGTTCGTCCCCGCCCTCGACCCGGACGCCACCGAGAGCCGCCTGGACGCCCACGAGCGCCCGGGCACCTCCGGTCTCGTCGGTACCGTCCCGGAGGACCAGCGCCCGGGGCACCACCCCG
Organism: uncultured Acidimicrobiaceae bacterium; assembly: GCA_964498565.1. Lineage (GTDB taxonomy): Bacteria > Actinomycetota > Acidimicrobiia > Acidimicrobiales > Salinilacustritrichaceae > Salinilacustrithrix. Next base: position 2,424 of record CAZCJT010000010.1, on the reverse strand, counting down.
ACGACGAGCAGGACAAGCCCGACCTCGACAAGTTCGCCGCCCGCCTCGGCATCGTCCCCGATGACGAGATGCCGCCGGAGGCGCCTCACGTCGAGGAGGACTCCACGGTCACCCGGCTCCAGCCCAAGGCCGAGCCCGCCTCCGACGCCCCGTCGCCGCAGCGGGCCAAGGCCGAGCCCAGGCAGGAGCAGCGCAGCTTCTCGCCGATCGGGCTCGTCCTCGTCGGACCGCTCACCGGCTTCCTCATCGCGAAGCGGGTGCTCCAGCAGCTCAAGCGCCTCCGCGGGTAGCGGCGCCACCTCGCGGCCGGCAGCTGCCGGCCCAGGCACAGTCGACCGGACCCGGAACGCCCGCCCCCGGGTCCGGTCGACTCGTTCCGCCCTCGGATCTGCGCACGTCCCGGCCGCTCTGCGATGCTCGGGACGTGACGGAGTTCGAGTACACCCCACTGCTGCCCACGTCCGGAGACGAGACCTCCTACCGCCGCCTCGACATCGACGGCGTGGAGGCCGTCGAGCTGGGCGGGGAGCAGTTCCTGCGGGTCCCCCGCGAGGCGCTCACCGCCCTCGCCGCCGAGGCGATGCACGACATCGCCCACTACCTGCGGCCCAGCCACCTCCAGCAGCTGCGCAACATCCTGGACGACCCCGAGGCCTCGGCCAACGACCGCTTCGTCGCCACGGACCTGCTGAAGAACGCCAACGTGTCGGCCGGCGGGATCCTGCCCATGTGCCAGGACACCGGCACGGCGATCGTCAAGGCGAAGCGGGGCGGCCGGGTGCTCACCGCCGGCGGCGACGAGGAGGCGCTGGCACGCGGGGTGTTCGACACGTACCAGAAGGACAACCTGCGCTACTCCCAGATGGCACCGCTGTCGATGTGGGAGGAGACCAACACCAAGACGAACCTGCCGGCCGAGATCAAGATCAGCGCCGTCGACGGCATGGCCTACGACTTCCTGTTCATGGCCAAGGGCGGCGGGTCGGCCAACAAGAGCTACCTGTACCAGGAGACCAAGGCGCTGCTGTCGCCCGAGCGGCTGCTCGCGTTCCTCGACGAGAAGCTGCGCTCGCTCGGCACGGCCGCCTGCCCGCCGTACCATCTGGCCGTCGTCATCGGCGGCACGTCGGCCGAGACGGCACTGGAGACGGCGAAGCTGGCCAGCGCCCGGTACCTCGACACGCTGCCCAAGACCGGGTCGCCGCTCGGCCACGCCTACCGCGACGTCGAGTTCGAGGTCGAGGTCCTGCAGCTCTCCCAGGAGTTCGGCATCGGCGCCCAGTTCGGCGGCAAGTACTTCTGCCACGACGTGCGGGTCATCCGCATGCCCCGCCACGGCGCCTCCCTCCCGGTGGCGGTAGCCGTGTCGTGCTCGGCCGACCGCCAGGCCCGGGCCCGCATCACCGTCGACGGCGTCTTCCTCGAGGAGCTCGAGCGGAACCCGGCCCGGTTCCTCCCCGAGCCCACCGAGGCCGACCTCACCGCCGAGGTCGTGCACATCGACCTGGACCAGCCGATGGACGCCATCCGCGCCGAGCTGTCCAGGCACCCCGTGAAGACCCGGCTGTCGCTCACGGGCACCGTGGTCGTGGCTCGCGACATCGCCCACGCCAAGATCAGCGAGCGGCTGCAGGCCGGCGAGCCCATGCCCCAGTACCTCCAGGACCACCCCGTGTACTACGCCGGGCCGGCCAAGACGCCCGAGGGCTACGCCTCCGGTTCGTTCGGGCCCACCACCGCCGGTCGCATGGACTCCTACGTCGAGGAGTTCCAGGCCGCCGGCGGCTCGATGGTGATGCTGGCCAAGGGCAACCGGTCCAAGCAGGTCACGGATGCGTGCCAGCGCCACGGCGGCTTCTACCTCGGCTCCATCGGCGGCCCCGCCGCCCGCCTGGCCCAGGACAACATCCGCAAGGTCGAGGTGCTCGAGTACCCCGAGCTCGGCATGGAGGCCGTCTGGCGCATCGAGGTCGAGGACTTCCCAGCCTTCATCATCGTGGACGACAAGGGCAACGACTTCTTCGACTCGGTGCGCCGACCGATCGACCTCAAGACCAAGCGCCCCTGAGGGTGCCGGCGCTCCTGGTCGTCCTCGCCGCCGTGCTGTGGGGCACGACGGGAACGGCCCAGGCGCTCGGACCAGACGACCTCGACCCGCTGGTGGTCGGCTGGATCCGCATGGTCGTGGGCGGGGCCGGCCTGGTCGCACTGGCCGCCGCTCGTCGCTCGACGGCCGCAGCCCTCCCCCGGGGGTGGGTCATCGCCGCCGTGGCGTCAGTGGCCGCCTACCAGCTGACCTTCTTCGGCGGCGTCCGGCTCGCCGGCGTCGCTCTGGGCACGGCCGTCGGCATCGGTTCGGCGCCCATCTGGGGCGGGCTGGTGGACTGGCGCTTCGCCGGTTGGCGGCCGTCGCCGCGGTGGATG
>CAZCJT010000009.1:0-23189 GCA_964498565.1 uncultured Acidimicrobiaceae bacterium | reverse complement strand
CCCGCTGCCCGCTCGCCGGGCCCCGGGCTGAGGCGCCGGCGGCCCTAGGCCCGATCGGGCGGGGGCAGGTAGTGACCCGCGCCCCACGCGCCGCCGGCTCGTTCGACCACCCACACCGAGGCCTTCTGCCAGACCAGGTTCCGCTCCGGCTCCATGCCGGCCTCCACGAGCACGTCGAGCACGATCGGGATCACGTCACCGTGGCTGCACACGACCGCGACGTCGTCACCGTCGGAGCTGTCGGCGACGTCGTCCACCAGGAGGGCGATCTGGTCCCGGGTGGCGCCCTCGAACAGGCGGAGGTCCTCCACCACCTCGGCACCGGTCTGGGCGGCCAGCGGCTGCACGGTCTGGCGGCATCGCAGGGCCGGCGAGGCGAGGATGCGTGGCGTGGTGCCCCGGCTCCGACGCTGGTCGACGGCGGCGGCGATGCCCTTGGCCTGGAGCTCGCCCCGGTCCGAGAGGGGTCGGGTCCGGTCGTCGCCGGTCCAGTTCGACCGGCGGCCGGCGTGGGCGTGGCGGACCACGAAGAGCGTCACGGCGCGCACGCTATTGCGTGGTGGAGAGGCACGGCTACCGTCGCCCCGTGGGGTTCTTCGACCGCAACCGGAGCCAGCTCGAGGCCCAGGGCATCGACCCGTCGCGCCTGCCGCCCGGCCAGTACGCCACCGACCGCTTTCCCGTGCTGCACGTCGGTGACGTGCCCCGCTACGCCAGCGACCTGTCCGACTGGGACCTGCGCATCACCGGGTCGGTCGAGCAGCCGCTGACCCTCGACTTCGACGAGCTCCGGGCCCTACCGACGGTCGAGGAGACCTTCGACATCCACTGCGTGACCAAGTGGTCCAAGTTCGACACCCGCTGGACCGGGGTGCGGCTCACCACCCTGATGGAGCTCGCCGGCGTGCGATCGAGCGCCACCCACCTCGTCGAGCACGCCGAGTTCGGCTACACCACCAACCTGCCGTTGGCCGACGTGCAGCGCGACGACGTGCTGGTGGCCTGGGGCTTCGACGGCGAGCCGCTCGAACCGGAGCACGGGTACCCGGTGCGCCTGGTCCTGCCGCACCGGTACTTCTGGAAGGCGGCCAAGTGGCTGCGCGGCCTCGAGTTCGTCGACGCGGACCGACCCGGGTTCTGGGAGCAGAACGGCTACCACAACGACGGTGACCCCTTCCTCGAGCAGCGCCACTGGGGCGACTGAACGTCCGCTTCGCTGTCAGACCCGATCCGTAGCGTCGGCGTCGGGTCGGAGCGCCGTCCTCGCTCCCGTCATGCCGCAGGTCCCGACCTGCCACGCACCGGGAGCCACCGTGGCCCACCCACCGGAACGACCGCACCCACAGGCCCGCCGCCCACCCGGCGGGCTGCGCCACGAACGCCCCCGTGCTCGGTCCCGACGCCGGCTGTTCAGCGAGGCCCGTGCCCAACACGCCGACGCCATCCGCCGGATCCGCACCATCGATGAGGCAATCGAATCCCTGGTCGACGAGCGTCTCGCGTTCCTCGACGTCCTGGTCGACTGCGGGGACCAGCTCCGCATCCGTTTCGGCGGCCGCCACTCCCGTCGGCGAGCGACCATCGACGAAGCCCCCTTCCCGGGGCCGCCGCCGGCGGCGAAGCCGCTGTCCGGCGTCGACCTGCGCTCGGTCGCGCTCACGATCCTCCGCCGCCACGGCCCGCAGCGACTCCGAGACCTGCACGCCCTCATCCACCTGTACGGGTACCTCGTCGAGAGCGACCGGCCCGTCCAGCGCCTCGCCGACGCGATGGCCTACGAGCTCTCCCAAGGTCGGGTCGAGCGCCTCGAACGAGGCGTGTACACAGCGACGAACCCGCACCCCGGCCCCGACCGGTACGAGCCCCCGCCTTGCGACCTCGACGGCCGGCTCCCATGGTCTCGACCGGTCACCGAACCGGGACCACCGCACCTCGAGCCCGACGTCGCCCACGACCCAGAGCTCTGGTCCGGGAGCCAATGGCCGACCGAGGACGACCTCCCCGACGAGCCGCCCGAATCCGACCCCCAGCGGCTCGGCGGCGAACCACCAGCAACCGCCACGTCATCGGACGGCCCGCCCTCGTCCGACCTTCCCGCACCGGCGCCTGACCCCCTGGGCGACGATTCGCCGACGAATCGCCGCCCAGGGGCGCAGGACCCGGCGTGGCGGCAGTGGGAGCCGCCGCCATGAGCTGGTCAGCGCCGGAGGGCGCGGAGCTCGGCGACGACCACGGGTAGCGCAGCGGCGAAGGCGGCGACGTCTGCGTCGGTCGTCGACCAACCGACCGACACTCGCAGGGACCGGTGGGCGTCGACGCCCATCGCCTCGAGGACCGGTGACGGCTCGAGTCCCTCGGACGCGCACGCGCTGCCCGAGTGGGCCCGAACCCGACGCCGGTCGAGACCCAACAGCACCGCCTGCGGCTCGATGTCGCTGATGCCGGCGCAGACGAGGTGGGGGAGCCGCTCCGTGCGGTGTCCGAAGAGCTCCACCCCTTCCGAGCCGAGCAGCGCAGCGCGCAGCCCGTCGGCCAGCGCCGACTGCCGGTCCGCCTCGACGTCGATGTCGATCGCGTCGATGGCCGCCGCGAACCCGAGGGTACCCACGACGTCCTCGATCCCCGCTCTCCGGGCCCGCTCCTGCTCGCCTCCGACGATGAGCGGGCGGATCCGCAGACCTCGTCGCACGAGTAGCACGCCGGTGCCCGCCGGCCCGCCCAGCTTGTGGCCGCTGATGGAGACGAGGTCGGCCCCGAGGGCGCCGAAGTCCAGCGGCACCCGCCCGGCGCCCTGCGCGGCATCGACGTGGACCAGCACACCGCGCTCCCGGCAGCCGGCGACGACCTCGGCCACCGGCTGGACGGTACCCACCTCGTGGTTGCCGAGCTGCACGTGGACGACGGCCGTGTCCTCGTCGACGACGGCGAGCAGCTCGTCAGGATCGACCCGACCGGTCCGATCGCACCCGACGGTCCGCACCTCCCCGTGCTGGGCGGCGGCGAGCCGGACGGCGGAGTGCTCGACCGCCGACAGCACCTGGTTGCGGCCCCGCTCCGCCGCGCCCCAGCAGACAGCGGCGATCGACTCGGACCCGCCCGAGGTGAACACGACCTCCCGGGGTCGAGCACCGAAGGCCCCGGCCACGACCTCGCGGGCCTGCTCGAGCGCGACCCGTGCGTTCATGCCGGGCTCGTGGATGCGGGACGGATCGGCCAGTGGCGCGGCCAGGGCCTCGAGCATCGCGGCGCGGGCCTGGGGGCGCAACGGGGACGTGGAGGCGTGGTCGAGGTAGTGACCCAGGTCGGGCTGACCGGACGGCAAGGGATGTGTCCCGGTCAGCGAGACGTGACCACGGTGACGCAGGTCTCGGACCCGAGCGCCTGGGTGGTCTCGGTGGCCGGCCGGGTGTCGCCGTACAGCGAGGACAGCATCCCCTTCACCAGGCCGCGGTCGACCGCGCAGATCACCGGGTGCTCGATGGCGGCATCGCCGAAGGGGCAGTGCTGGGCCACGATGCGCAGCTCGTCGCCCTGCTTCTCGGCGTGGGCGGCGAACCCGTGGGAGGTGAGGGCGTCGGCGACGGCGTGGAGGGCCGAGCGGAACGACCGCTGCGCCGTGTCGTCCGACCCCATGGAGGCCGCCAGCGAGCGCCCGTACTCGACGCCGACCTCCTCGGCCATCTGGGCCGCGACGTCACCGGGCAGCAGCGCCAGTGACTTGCCCAGGAGGGTGACCAGCAGGTCGTCGTGGCGGACGGCGAACTCGATCGGGTTCTCGTTTCCGATGGCCCGGTAGCGCTTGGACGGGCGACCGGCGCCGCTGCCGGCGGGGCGGGCGGTGGAGACCTCGACGTAGCCGCCGCCGGCCAGCTTGTCGAGGTGGTGCCGGGCCACGTTGGAGTGGAGCTCGAAGCGCTCGGCCACATCTGACGCGGTGACGCCCTCGGCCCGCTCCCGCAGCCACAGGTAGATCTCGCGGCGGGTGGGGTCGCCGAACGCGGACGTGATGGCCGTGACCGCCGAGGAGAAGTCGGCGGCGCTCAGCGGGGTGGGTGAGTCCGCATCCACGTCGGTATTCTACCTATGCCGATAGGGGAAATCCGTCGGACGACGCCCAGCCCAATGCGGAAGGTCCACCGTGCCCACCGAGTCCCAGATCATCGATGCGCTCCGACCGGTGGAGGACCCCGAGCTGCACCGCAGCATCGTGGACCTCGGCATGGTGCGCTCCGTGCGCATCGAAGGCGCCTCGGTCACGGTCGAGGTCGCCCTCACCGTGCCGGGCTGCCCGCTGAAGAACGAGATCCAGCGCCGGGTCGGCGAGGCCGTCCACGCCCTCGACGACGTCCACAACGTCGACGTCACCTTCGACGTCATGTCCGACGAGGAGCGGGCGCGCGTGCGCGAGCTGATGGTCGGGGACCCCAAGTCCACCGCCGGCAGCCAGGCCGCCCACGGCCACGCCGAAGGCCGCGCCATCCCCTTCGCCGACGCCGGGTCCAAGACGCGGGTCCTGCTGGTGGCCTCGGGCAAGGGCGGCGTCGGCAAGTCGTCGGTCACCACGAACCTCGCCGTCGCCCTGGCGAAGCGGGGCAAGAAGACCGCCATCGTTGACGCCGACGTCTGGGGCTTCTCGATCCCGCGCATGCTCGGCATCGACCGCCCACCGGTGGTCATCGACTCGATGCTGATCCCGCCGGAGTCCCACGGCGTCTCCTGCATCTCCATGGGGTTCTTCGCGCAGGAGGACCAGGCCGTCATCTGGCGTGGCCCGATGCTGCACAAGGCGCTCGAGCAGTTCCTCACCGACGTCTACTGGGACGACCCCGACTTCTTGGTCGTCGACCTCCCGCCGGGCACGGGCGACATCTCGATCTCGCTGGCCCAGTTCTTGCCCCGGGCCGAGGTCTACGTCGTCACCACGCCCCAGCAGGCTGCGCAGCGCGTCGCGCAGCGGGCGGCGTTCATGGCCGAGAAGGTGAACCTCGAGGTCAAGGGCGTCATCGAGAACATGTCGTGGTTCACCGGCGACGACGGCGCTCGCTACGAGATCTTCGGCGCCGGCGGCGGCCAGGAGCTCGCCGACCGCCTGTCCAAGCCCCTGCTCGGCAAGGTGCCCCTGCTTCCCGAGCTGCGGGAGGGTTCCGACACCGGCACGCCCATCGTCGTGAGCTCGCCCGAGTCCGAGGCCGCCGTCGCGTTCGACGAGATCGCCCGGGCCATCGTCGAGGACCTGGCCCCCACCAAGCGGTACCACCCGGAGCTGAAGATCACCTGAGCCTCAGGGCAGGTCGTGATCGTCGGCCGGTTGGCCGGCCAGCTCCCGGATGGCGCTGATCAGCGGTTCGGCGTCGCCGTTCTTGAGGCGCAGCGGGATGTCCCAGCGGGCCATCTCCGAGCGGGCGAACTCGCCGGCCACAGCCGAGTAGGCCACGATCCGGGTGTCCGGGCAGCGCTCGTGCAGCACGGGGATGGCCTCGAAGCCGGTCATCCGCGGCATCAACAGGTCCAGGACGATCACGTGGGGTCGCACCGACTCGCAGAGCTCGACGGCTTCCACGCCGTCGGCGGCCTCGCCGATGACGTTGATGCCGGCCTGGCGCAGCTGCAGCTTCAGGAGCAGGCGGATGTCGCTCTCGTCGTCGGCGACGACGACGTCGATCTCCCCGTGGTGGTCGCTCACGGGCGCTCGTCGTCCCGGGCGCTCGGCAGCACCAGGCGGGCGACCACGGTGCCCCCGCCCTGGTGGATGGTGACATCACCGCCATCCATGCGGGCCAGGGCCCGTGCGACCGGCAGCCCGACGCCGAGGCCGGCCGCCCGCGTGACGGCGTGCTCGCCCCGGAAGAAGAGCTCGAACCCGAGCTCGAGGTCCGGCATGTCCTGTTCGACGGGGGTCTCGATGACGGTCACGACCGTGCCGCCGCCGCCCTCGAACCGGACCAGGGAGGGCCGGTCGCCGTACTGCTCGGCGTTGTCGACCAGGTGTCCGACGCTGTGGGCGACCGCGTCCCGGTGGCCCAGGGCGGGGGCGGACGGGGTGCCCTCCACGATGACCGACGTCCCCGCCACGGCGTCGGCGACGATGGCGGCGAGGTCGACCGCGACCGGCGGGTCCGTGGGGCGAGCGGTGTCGATCTCGGCCGCGATGAGCAGGTCGTCCAGGAGTCGCTCGGCCCGGCGGGCGTTGCGGACCAGCGCCGGTATCAGCGTCGATCGCAGCTCGTCCTCGGGTGCGTCGGCGAGGAGGTCGGCCAGCCCCCGGACCGTGGTGAGGGGCGTCCTTAGCTCGTGTCCGACCACGTGGATCACCCGATCACGGACGAACTCCAGCGCCTCGGGTCCGAGTTCGGTCATGGCGGACGCAGCGTACCCACCGGATAGGTTGGCGGCCCCAACCACAGTCGACACGAGGTGTGAGCAGTGGACGTCCGGATCGGTGTGACCTACACGGCCAAGGAGATCGACATCGAGCTCGGGGACGACGCCGACCCTGCCCAGGTGCAGGCCGACGTGGACGCCGCCCTCGCCGGCGATCCCCGGGTGTTCTGGTTGACCGACCGCAAGGGCCGGCGGGTGGGCGTCCCCACCGAGAAGATCGCCTACGTGGAGATCGGCACCCCCGAGGCGGCCCGCCGCATCGGCTTCGGGGGCTGACCGACCGGGGCCCAGCCCATGACCTCCCTGCTCGACCGCAGGCTGCTGTTCGTCACCGGCAAGGGCGGGGTCGGCAAGACCACCATCGCGGCTGCCCTCGGCACCCTCGCCGCCGACCACGGCAAGCGAACGCTCGTCTGCGAGGTCGACGCCAAGGGCAACCTGTCGGACTTCTTCGAGTCGGGGCGCACGGGCTTCGACCCGACCGCGATATCCGAGCGCCTCTTCGCGATGTCCATGAACACCGAGGAGTCCCTCAAGGAGTACCTCAGCCTGCAGCTGAAGATGCCGGTGCTGGCCCGGATCGGACCGCTGGCCCGCACGTTCGACTTCGTGGCCACGGCGGCCCCGGGCGTGAAGGAGATCCTCACCGTCGGCAAGCTGGCGTGGGAGGTCCGTGAGCAGCACTACGACCTGGTGGTCGTGGACGCATCGGCCAGCGGGCACATCGTCGGCCAGCTCGGCGCCCCGGAGGCCATCAACGAGCTGGTGCAGGTCGGTCTGGTCCGCGACCAGACCGGCTGGATGCTCGACATCCTCGGCGACCCGACCCAGACCGGGGTGGTGATCGTCGCTGCGCCCGAGGAGATGCCAGTGCAGGAGACCATCGAGCTGGCGGCCCGGCTCCGGGACGAGACCGTCGTCGAGCTCGCCGCCGTGGTGGTCAACCGGGTCCTGCCCGAGCTGTTCAATGCCGGCGAGGAGGCGCTGTTCGAGCGGCTCCGCCACGACGACGCCATGGTGCAGGCGCTGGCCGAGGTGGGCGGGGGACCGGTGGAGCCGATCCTCGCGGCGGCGGAGCTGGCCGTCAGCCTCCGTCGGTCCCGGGCCGGCCACCTCCACAAGCTGCGCACCGAGCTGGCCGGCACCGAGCTCCTCTACGTGCCGTACCTGTTCCAGCGCACCCACGGCGTGCGGGCCACGAACCGCATCGCCGGCCACCTCGGCGAGGAGCTCGGCTTCTGATGGCCCGGACCGCCCGCGGTGCCACGAGCACGCTCGAGCAGCTGCTCGCCGCCAAGGAGATCGTGATCTGCTGCGGCTCCGGTGGCGTGGGCAAGACGACCACGGCCGCCGCCGCCGGGGCGATGGCTGCCGCCCAGCTCGGCGGCAAGGTCCTCGTCGTCACCGTCGACCCGGCCCGGCGGCTGGCCAACGCCCTCGGGCTCGAGTCGTTCGGCAACGTGGAGACGCGTGTCCCCCAGTCGGCCTTCGTCGACGCCGGCATCGAGTGCCAGGGGGAGCTGTGGGCGGCGATGCTCGACACCAAGCAGTCGTGGGACGACCTCGTGCGCCGTCACGCCCCCGATGCCGCGACGCGGGACGCCATCCTCTCCAACCCGCTCTACGCCAACATCACCGGCCGCTTCGTGCAGAGCCACGACTACATCGCCATGGAGCGGCTCTACGAGATCCACGCGTCGGGCCGCTACGACCTCGTCATCGTCGACACGCCGCCCACGCGCAACGCCCTCGACTTCCTCGAGGCGCCCGAGCGGATGGCGGACTTCTTCTCGTCCCGCTTGCTGCGCTGGCTCACGGTGCCGTACCGGTCGCGGCTGGTGAACATGGCCACCAAGCCCTTCTACAAGGTGGCCGACAGCATCCTCGGCTCCGCGTTCCTCGAGGACATCGCCGAGTTCTTCCTGCTCTTCCAGACCATGTACGCCGGCTTCGTCCAGCGAGCTCGATCGGTGCAGCGCATCCTCGAGGACAAGCGCACGACCTTCGTCGTGGTCAGCACGCTCGAGTCGGCACCGCTCCGGGAGGCCGAGTTCTTCATGTCGGCGCTCGAGGAGCGGCGCTTCCACCTCGGCGCGGTGGTACTCAACAAGGTGCTCCCCGCCTACCTGCTCGACGCGGGCGCCGCCGACGCCGCCACCCGACTGGGCGCGGACCCGCACGCCGCGGCCGGGGCGCTCGCCGACCTCGGTGACGCCGAGTCCGTGTCCCGGGTCGTCGGCGAGATCAGCCAGAGCTTCCTCAACTTCCGTGTCGTGGCCAGCCGGGAGGCCGAGCAGCGCAAGGAGCTGGGGCGGGTGCCCGACGTCCTCGCCACCGTCCCGTACTTCGACAGCGACATCCACGACCTGGCCGGCCTGGTGCGGCTCGGTGAGCAGATCTGGCGTTGAGGGCCACCGAGGAGCACCGATGGCGTCGCTGATCGAGCTGGCCCGCGCCCTCACGCCCCTCGACGGCCCCGAATCCCAGCAGCTGCAGCGCCTGGCGGCGTCGTGGGGCCTGCTCGCGGACTTCTGCTTCTCCGACCTGTTGCTGTTCGCCCCGGTGGGGGACTTCGGTGGAGGCGAGTTCGTCGTCCTGGCCCAGGTCCGGCCGACCACCGGCCAGACCGTCTACCGCGGCGATTGGGTGGGCACCCGGCTCGATGAGGACGAGCGCCCGCTCGTGGCCCGCTCGTACCGCAACGGCGAGATCATCGAAGGCGAGATCCACCTGTCCGTCGTGCGCGAGCGGGTGCGGGTCCTGTGCGTGCCGATCCGGCGCGACGGCAAGGTCATCGGCGTGCTCACCCGGGAGGCGGCGCCATCCATCGGCCGACAGCACGGCGAGCTCGAGCGGACCTACCTCGACATCTTCAACCGCTTCGCCCGGATGATCGCCTCGGGCGACTTCCCCTATGAGGAGAAAGACGACACCGCCGAGGCCCCGCGGGTGGGCGACGGCGTGCTGCTTGTCGATCCGGCCGGGCGGGTGGAGTACGCATCTCCCAACGCGGTATCGGCCTTCCACCGGGTCGGCGTGCACGCCAACGCCGAGGGGCTCCGCTTCGGCGAGCTGGGGCTCGACGAGAGCGGCGTCCGCATGGCGTTCCACAAGCGCCAGCCCACCGTGGTCGAGGTGGAGCGGGGAAGCGAGATCACCGTCGTGTTCCGGTGCCTGCCCATCACCGATCGAGGTGAGGTGTCCGGGGCCGTCGTGCTCGTCCGCGACATCTCCGAGCTCCGCCGGCGGGACCGCCTGCTGCTGTCCAAGGACGCCACCATCCGCGAGATCCACCACCGGGTGAAGAACAACCTCCAGACGATCTCGTCGCTCCTGCGCCTCCAGGGCCGGCGGCTCGACTCGCCGGAGGCCAAGGCGGCCATCGAGGAGTCGGCCCGGCGCATCCGCTCCATCGCCGTGGTCCACGAGATCCTGTCCCGGGAGGCCGGAGACGACGTCCCGTTCGTGGAGATCGCCCGCGAGCTGTCGCGGATGGTGGACGAGAGCCTCATGAACCCGGACCGCCCGTTCCGGGTCCGGTTCTCGGGGGAGGCGGGCACCATCCCGGCGGCGCCGGCGACCTCGCTGTCGGTCGTGCTGAACGAGTTGCTCCAGAACGCCGTCGACCACGCCTTCCCCGACGAGGTGGACCTCGCCGAGGAGCCCGGCTACGTCGACGTGCTCCTCGAGCGCGAGGACCACCAGCTGACCGTGCGGGTCACCGACAACGGAGTGGGCATTCCCGAGGGGTTCGACTTCGACGCCTCCACCGGGCTCGGCCTGTCGATCGTGCGTACCCTCGTCGAGACCGAGCTCGAGGGCCGGATCACCATGCGCCGGGTGGACGAGGCCGGCCCCCGGCACGGCACCGAGGTGCTGGTCGTGGTCTCCACCAAGCACTTCTGACCGGGCCCGGACGCGGAGCGACCTCCCCGTGGGGAGGTCGCATCAGTCGATCTGCCGTCGGACGGGTGCGGCGCACCCGCCGACGAAGGGTCGTTCAGGCGCTGCGCTGCTGCTTCTCGAGCCGCTGGCGGGCCCGGCGCATCTGGCGACGCTCCTCCTCCGAGGTGCCGCCCCACACGCCGCTGTCCTGGTTGGTGGACACGGCGTACTCGAGGCACAGGCCCTGCACGTCACAGGTGCGGCAGACGGCCTTGGCGTTGGCGATCTGCTCGAGGGCGGGGCCCGTGGTGCCGACCGGGAAGAAGAGGTCGGGGTCCGTGTCGCGGCACTCGGCGAAGTGACGCCACTCGTCTCGTTCGAGCGTCAGAGGGATCGAGCGCGTCGTGGTCAGGGCCACGGGGCCTCCAGGGGTCGAGGGGTCGTGCGTGGCTGCGCATTGGACCCGAAGTTGTGACGGCGTTCACATGCCTCTGCGGACCAGTAGCAGGTCTCGCAGGGCCGTCGACCAAAGTAACGTCGAAATGCGCACGTCACAAGGATTTCTTCGGAGGTTTCCAGAGACGTTGTTCACTGCACGCACGAACGCCGAGACGCTGGTCTACGGACATCGTGGCGCCTCCGCCCACGCCCCGGAGAACACGATCGAGGCGTTCGCCCTGGCGCGGGCCCAAGGTGCCGACGGGGTGGAGCTCGACGTCCGCCGGTGCCTCGATGGCGACATGGCCCTGCACCACGACGTCGAGCTGCCCGACGGCCGCCGGATCGTGGAGCTGACCCGGGGTGACCTGCCGGCGCACTCGTGCACACTCGCCGAGGCCCTCGACGTGTGCGACGGCATGGTCGTCAACGTGGAGATCAAGAACGTCCCCTCGGACCCCGACCACGACCCCGAGTGCCTGCTGGCGGACGCAGTCGTCGCCCTGCTGGCCGAGCGGCGGGGGCGCGACCGGGTCATCGTCTCGAGCTTCGGCCTGCCCACCATCGACCGGGTGCACGCCCTGGCGCCGGACCTGCCCACCGGGCTCCTGACGTTCCTCGACCCGATCGGGCCCAAGGCCATCGAGCTCGCCGCGGGTCGGGGGCACGTGGCCGTGCACCCCCACGTGGCCACGGTCGACGAGGCCTACGTCGCCCTGGCCCACGACCACGGGCTGGCCGTCAACGTGTGGACCGTCGACGATCCCGAGCAGATCCGCCGGCTGGCCGACTGGGGGGTCGACGGCGTCGTCACCAACGTGCCCGACGTGGCCGTCGAGGCCCTCAGAGGCTGATCAGGCCGGGCCGGCCGGCAGCACCAGGTCGAGCGCCTCGGCCCGGTGCTCGAAGTGGAACGCCTCGCCGCCGCCGAGGAAGTCACCGTCGACCTGGTAGGGGAGCGGGCCGTGCCCGCCAACCTCCAGGGTCTCGAGGTCGTGGGCGACCAGGGCGAACCGCGACGACCGGATGTGCTTGCCGCTGCCGAGCGCGGAGCCGATGAGGCCGAGCACGCGGACGAACTGCATGGTGCGCACGACGACCACCGACAGACCCGAGTCGAGCGTTGCCTCCGGCGCCAGGTCGAGCGGCACGTTGCCGAGGTAGGTGTACGGACTCGTGTTCAACACGATGGCCATGTAGCCGTCGTCGACCATGCGCCCGTCGGGCAGGCGGACCGACAGGCGGGGCCGGGACGTGTCGAAGTGGCGGAACCAGGTGGCGAACCCGGCGTACACGAACAGCGGGTGCCCGGCGTAGCGCTTCAGGGAGGACCGTCGCTCGACCTGCTCGACCACGGCGGCGTCGAAGCCGAGCCCGGTGTGGAACAGGAAGCACCGGCCGTTCACGGCCCCCACGCCCACCCGTCGGATCGACCCCTTCGCCAGCGCGTCGAGCAACACGCTGGTCGCCTCGATCGGGTCGTTCGGCAAACCGATGGTGCGGGCGAAGACGTTGGTGGAGCCGCCCGGCAGCACGGCGAGGGCGGTGTCGGTGCCCACGAGGCCGTTGGCCGCCTCGTTGAGGGTGCCGTCCCCGCCCATCACCACGACGACATCCACCCCGTCGTTCGCCGCCCCGCGAGCCAGCCGGGCCGCGTGGCCCCGGCGGCCGGTCTCCACCAGCTCGACGTCGTGGTCGGCGGAGAACGCCTTGCGGATGACGACCATGGATCGGGCCGTGACCGAGGAGGCGAACGCGTTGACGATGAGCAGGACTCGCACACCCCTGTCCTAGTGCAATTCGACCAATGGCGGGGCCTGGTGCTTGACTCCCGCTCATGGCTCTCAACGTGGTCGTCTGCGTGAAGCAGATCCCGGATCCCGCCGATCCCGGCGCTCTGGACGCTGACTTCACCCTCAAGCGCGATGTCAAGCTCATCCTGGACGAGTCCGACTCCTATGGGGTCGAGATGGCGCTCCAGCTGGTCGATGCGGCCGGCGGTGGTGAGGTCACCCTGGTCTCGATGGCCCCGAACGGTGAGGTGTCCGGTCTGCGCACCGCGCTCGCCATGGGTGCGGCCAAGGGCGTGCTCGTCTCCGACGACGCGCTGGCCGGGTCCGGTGCGAGGGAGACGGCCAAGACGCTGGCTGCGGCCATCGGCAAGGCCGGCGACTACGACCTGGTCCTCGCCGGCGTCGAGTCCTCCGACGGCTACACCGGCGTCGTGCCCCAGATGCTCGCCGCCCAGCTCGGCCACCCGATGGTGTCCTTCGCCAAGTCGGTCGAGATCGCTGACGGCAAGGTCAAGGTGGCCCGCCAGACCGAGACCGGCTCCCAGGACATCGAGGCCCCGACGCCGTGCGTCGTGTCGGTGACCGCCGGCGTGGTCGAGCCGCGCTACCCCTCCTTCAAGGGGATCATGGCCGCCAAGTCCAAGCCGGTCGACACTCTGACCCTCGCCGACCTGGGCATCGACGGCGGCAACGTCGGCTGGGCCGGCGCCGGCCAGGAGATCACCACCGTCGAGGACGCGCCCGCCCGCCAGGCCGGCGAGATCGTCGAGGACGACGGCGAGGGCTTCCAGAAGATCGTGGCCAAGCTCGAAGAGCTCAAGGTCATCTGAGCGGACGACCCAGAACGAGAGAAGGAAGAACGACATGGCTCTTTCCAAGGTGTGGGTCTTCGTCGAGACCGACGAGAACGGCTCGCTGACGACGCTCAGCAAGGAGCTGCTCACCAAGGCGCGCGACCTCGGCGACACCGTCGAGGCGTTCTACGCCGGTGACGGCAACGACGTCGCCGAGGCCGTCGGTGCCTTCGGCGCCACCGCTGTGCACGCCACCGGCCCGATCGAGGGCCAGCTCCTCGGGGCTCCCGTCGGCGCCGCCCTCGCGGCGGCCGCCGAGGGCGTCGACCTGGTGCTCGGCGGCACGTCCTACGACGCCCGCGACGTCTTCGGCGTCGCATCGGTCAAGCTCGACCAGCCGGTGATCTCCAACACGACCGCCATCGACCTCGACGGCGACGCCCTCGTGACCACCGTCCCCGTCTTCGGCGGCGAGAAGCTGGTCAAGACCAAGTTCACCGAGGGCGGCCCCATGCTTTGCATGCTGCGGCCGAAGTCCTACGAGGCCAGCGAGGCCGGCGGCGGCGCCGCATCCGTCGACCAGGTCAGCGTGCCCGGTGACGGCCCCACCGCCACGGTGCTGGCCACCCACGTCGAGGAGCGCGAGGGTCCCCAGCTGGACAGCTCGCCCGTCGTCGTGGCCGGCGGTCGCGGCCTGGGTGACCCGGCGAAGTACGAGGAGTACATCGAATCCCTGGGCAAGAAGCTCGGTGCCGCCACCGGTGCGACCCGCGCCATCGTGGACGCCGGCTGGGTGCCCTACAACAAGCAGGTCGGCCAGACGGGCAAGGTCGTCAAGCCGAACGTGTACATCGCCGTTGGTATCTCGGGTGCCACGCAGCACCTGGTGGGCATGAAGGGCTCCAAGAACATCATCGCCATCAACAAGGACCCGGAGGCCCCGATCTTCTCGGTGGCCGACCTCGGCATCGTGGGCGACGTCCACAAGGTGCTGCCGGCTCTCCTCGAGGCGCTGAACGCCAAGGGCTGACCCCCGGCTTGCCGCCGCCCCACCCAACGGGCCGGGGCACGAATCGCACCCAACGGCCGCCCTCCGGGGCGGTCGTTGCGCGTCTGGCATGCCCGATCGGGCGTCACCTGTGTTGGCAACGCCGTGCCATCTTCCCGTGATCAGTGCTGGTGCCACTGGCAGTGGGTCCGACGTCGCGCTGCGTTCTGTTGTCAGCGCGCTCTGTACCGATGGGACTTCGATGCGTGCGCAGCCCGGATCGTGACCCCTACGACCCGCAGCGTCTGGCCATCGCCGCCGACCTGCGCGACGCCATCCCCGCCGGCGAGCTGCAGGTGCACTTCCAGCCTCAGGTCGACATCGACAGTGGCCTGGTGACCGGCGCGGAGGCGCTCGTCCGCTGGCGCCACCCACGACTCGGCGAGCTGCGCCCGGACCAGTTCATCGCCGCCGCCGAGTACACCGGTGCCATCGACGCGCTCACGGAGCACGTCTTGTCCGTGGCCGCCCGCACCTGCGCCAGCTGGCGACAGCAGGGCTGGGACCTGGACGTCTCGGTCAACCTGTCGGCGCGGAACCTCGCCAACGCCGCCTTCGCCGAGCTGGTCGCCGGCATCCTCGTCGACACCGGCCTCGATGCGGCGGCGCTGACCCTGGAGCTGACCGAGTCCAGCATCATGACCGAGGCCGAAGGTGCCATGAGCACGCTGGCGGCCATCCACGACCTGGGCGTGGCGCTCTCCATCGACGACTTCGGGACGGGGTACTCGTCGCTGGCCCACCTGCGGAAGCTGCCGGTGTCGGAGATCAAGATCGACAAGTCGTTCGTGTTCGACCTCACGACCAGCCACAGCGACGAGGCCATCGTGCGCTCGATGGTCGACCTCGGCCACCACCTGGGCCTCACCGTGGTCGTCGAAGGGGTGGAGACCGTCGAGGTGCGCCGTCGGCTGGCCGAGCTGGGTGCCGACCGCATCCAGGGCTACCTGCTCAGCCGGCCGATGCCCGTGGCGGCCTTCGAGCAGTGGATCGCCGACCGCCCGGTGCGGATGGCTGAGCTGTCGACGAGCGAGGCCGAGGCCGGCGCACCGAGCCGCATCGAGGACCTCGAGCGCTGACGCGCCTGCTACAGGAGCACTGCCAGTTCAGGGGGGGGGACACTGCCAGCTCGGGTCCTCGGTGCTACAGGAGCACTGCCAGTTCGGAGGGGGCGGGGGCTCAGACGAGCGGCCACGGGTAGCGGTGGCCGGTCTCGTCGAGGGGGAAGTGCTCCAGGCGGAGGAGCAGGTCGATGCGGTCGAGCACCGCCTCCTGCTCGTGGGCCTCGAGCAGGGCGCCCAGCGACTCCGGGAGGCCGCAGGCCCGGAGGCGGGCCAGGTCTTCCAGCACGCCGTCAGGGATCGACTCGCCAGCGAACTCCCAGATGACCGTGCGCAGCTTGAAGTCCTCGTGGAAGCACAGCCCGTGGTCGATCCCGAACAGCTCGTCGCCCACGGAGACGAGGCAGTGGCCGCTCTTGCGGTCGGTGTTGTTGGCCACGATGTCGAAGGCGCACATGGCCCGCATGCGGTCGTGGTGCCGACCCGCCTCGTAGAGCGTGAAGTAGTGCTGCTCGAAGTCGGCCTCGACGAAGCGCTGCACCGACCCTCGCCCCAGTGGGCCGTCGCGGAGCACGGTGTGGGGAACCAGGCCCCAACCGAGGGCCTCGCTCAGCTCGTGCGCCGCCACCTCCCGGCGGTCGAGGCCGCTCGGGAAGTCCCACAGCGGACGCTCGCCACGTCGAGGCTTGTAGATGGCCCGCAGCCACTGGTCCTCATGGGTGACCGTGACGAGGAAGGTGCCGTTCGACGACCAGGGCATCCGGCCCTCGATCTCGATCTCACCCGCCTCGAGGACGGCACGCACAGGGTCCTGCATCGGGACGATCCTGGCGCGTGGGGGCTCGAGATCGCGAGCGGTCAGTTGGACCGGGGACAGGCGTGTCCCTCCGGGTCCATGGGAGCACCGCAGATCCGGCACGGCGGGCGGCCACCGGCGAGCAGCTCCCCGGCCCGCTCGATGAAGGCCCGGACCTGGGACCGGCTGATGACGACCCGCAGGGTGTCGCCGTCGGGCTCGTCCTCGGGGACCAGCTCCTCGGCCACGATGATGATCCGGTCCAGGTCGTTGTCGTAGGCCACGCCGATGTTGCCCACCGTCCACTCGGCCTGGACGGGCTCGGCCAGCTCCGGTGCTGCCGGCACGTCGTTCGGAGCCGGCAGGTCGTGGAGCATGCCCGCGAGGTACTCGGCCAACGCGCTCACCTGCTGCTTCTCCAGGCGGACAGAGCTCACCGAGGCGTCGTCGCAGGCCTGGAGGTAGAAGACGCGCTGCCCGGGCGGGCCGATGGCACCGGCCGTGAAGGCGTTGGGGTCGAGGTACTCGCTCATGCCGCGCTCCTCACGACGGGACGAGGGAGACGAGGTCGCCGGTGTGGTTCACGGCGAGGACGGTGGGGCCCTGCTGCCCGTACAGGATCGCCGACACCGAGCACTGCCCGATGACGATGCGCTGGAACAGGTCGAGCGGCGTGCCGAGGGCAGAGGCGACGGCGGCCTTGATCGTGTCGGCGTGGGACACCGCGATGACGATCTCGCCGGGGTGGGCGGTGACGAGGTCGTTGACGGCGTCGACCATGCGGGTCTGCATCTCGCTGAACGACTCGCCCTTCGGGAAGCGGAACCCCGACGGGTGGCGTTGCACGGTCTGCCACTCGGGGAGCTTGTAGAGCTCGGTGAGCTTCTTGCCGGTCCACCGGCCGAAGTCGCACTCGACCAGACCGGCGCGGGTGCGGGTCCGCAGACCGAGCGCCTTGGCGATGGGGGCGGCCGTCTCCTGGGTGCGTTCCATCGGCGAGGCGTAGATGGCGGTGATGCCGACGCCGCCCTCGGCGGCCGTGCGGGCATCGTGCAGGGCCCTGATCCGCTGGGCGACGGCCTCGGCCTGGGCCCGTCCCTCCTCGGCGAGGTGCAACCCCTTGGCCCGGCCGGGCAGGACGCTGCCGGTGGTGGGGGTGCGGCCGTGCCGCACCAGCAGCACCATCGTGGGCTTCGGTGCGCTGTCGCTCTTCTTGGACCTGGTCGCCGAGGTCTCGGGCGTGCGGGTCGCGGCCATGCAATGGGCCACGCTATCGGCGATGGATCCGTTCCAGACCTTGGCCGACGACGTGGCCGGCTGCTTCGCCTGCCCCCGGCTGGTGGCCTGGCGAGAGCAGGTGGCGGCCGAGAAGCGGGCCGCGTTCCGGGACGAGGAGTACTGGGGTCGACCGGTGCCGGGCTGGGGTGACCCGGCGGCACGGGTGGTGATCGTCGGGCTCGCGCCCGCCGCCCACGGCGCCAACCGGACGGGCCGCATGTTCACCGGCGACCGCTCCGGGGACTTCCTCTACGCCGCCCTGCACCGAACCGGCTTCGCCAACCAGCCGCACTCGATCCGGCCCGGCGACGGCCTCGAGCTGGACGGCGTGTGGATCACCTCGCCGGTGAAGTGCGCGCCACCGGCGAACAAGCCATCGCCGCTCGAGCGGGACACCTGCGCCACGTTCCTGGAGCGGGAGCTGACGTTGCTGACCGAGGTCAGGGTGTTCGTCCCGCTCGGGCAGTTCGGTTACGAGGCGACGTGCCGGTTCCTCGGTGTGCGGCCTCGTCCGAGGTTCGGTCACGGCATCGAGGTGGAGGTCCCAGGGGCGGAGCACGACCCGCCGCGGTGGATCGTGCCCAGCTACCACGTCAGCCAGCAGAACACCTTCACCGGCACGCTCACCGAGCCGATGCTCGACGCCGTGCTGCTCCGGGCCCGGAAGCTTTCGCGACCCTGACCACTGCGAGTTGTGAGGCTCTGCCGAACAACTCGGTAAGCGGAGACTCGCTCAGCGAGTCGGAGCGGCGCGCTTGGCCTTGGGGAAGTCGACGGCGAACTCGGGCCAGCGGTTGCGGGACTTGGCGGCCAGCTTGTGCATGAGGGCGATGGCGCCCGGGTCCTCGTCCCCGGGACGGGCCTCGATGACACCGGCGTCGATCATGCGCGAGATGACCTCACGACCGAGGTCGGTGCGGACGATGGTGAGGGTCCAGTCGTTCTCCTTGCCGATGCCGCCGGTGGAGACGTCGGCATGCTCGGCCGCGAAGTCGGGGCAGTGGGTGCAGCCCTCCCGGGTCCAGGCGTGGCACTCCTTCAGCGGGATCTCGTGGTAGCCGCCGTCGTCGGTCCACAGCTGGAAGACGCCCTTGATGTTCATCTTCGTGATGCGCTGCTTGGGGATGCCGTACTTGTTCTCGAACAGCTCCTCGAAGATGGCGTCGTCGAAGGTCTTCGAGCAGAGCAGGCCGAGCACGAACTTGATCGGCTTGGCGACCTTGCCGATCTTGCGGTGCCACATGACCGGCGGCACCGACGTCATGCAGCTCATGCCCACGAGGGCCAGGTTGGACAGGCCCCGCTCGACGGCCTCGTCGATGGCGAGGGTGTTGGCCGAGTACGTGTACCGGCTGCCGGCCGCTTCGAGGACCTCGTCCTTGGTGGCGGCCACGCCGGGGCGGGCCTTCCAGTCGGAGCGCTCTCCCTCGACGTAGCTGACGAGGGCGCCGTCGATGTAGCCCTCCTCGAGCAGCCAGATGAGCATCGCCGAGACCAGCCCACCGTCCTGGCCCATCTTGTGGACCGTCTCGTCCGACGCCTTGGTGAGCAGGATGTCCTGGTAGATCCCGGACAGCTCGTCGTCGGTGCGGTACCGGGCGAAGAGGTGCTCGTCGGCCTCCGGCTCCCAGTTGCGAAAGCGCGGGCAGGCGCGGGTGCAGGAGGTGCACCCCTTCTCCCCGTGGATGCAGTTGTCGGGCCCGAGCTCCTCCTCGAGGTGGAAGGGCTTGTAGCCCCCGGAGCCGTGCTCGTAGCCGATGACGTCGTGGGGGCAGGAGATCACGCAGCCGGCGCAGCCGGTGCACAGGCTGGTGTCGATGACCTCGGCCTTGAGCTCCAGCCACTGGTTGGTCCAGCGGGCGGTCTCTCCGGTGACGACGTCGGTCAGAGCCATGGCCGGACTCTAGGGCGAGCGCCCCAGCGGCTCTGACTCGACTCGCCGTCGCCTGGGTTCGGCGTGGTCGGCGACTGGGTCGCGCCCCGGAGGCGCCAGTACCGTCGTCCGACGTGTCGGGCAAGCACCTGGCCGCGCACCAGCGGCGTTCCCTCGGCCAGCGCGCCCTCGTCACCGCCGGTGCGCTCCTCACCTTCGTGCTGCTGCTGTCGGCCGCCGGCGCTTCCTACCTCAACGTCCGGTTCGGGCAGATCTCCCGGTTCGATGTGACCATCGACGTGCCGCCCGCGTCGGGCGAGCCCCGCAACTACCTCCTGGTGGGCTCCGACACGCGCGACGGGCTCGACCCGGACGACCCCGCCGACGCCGGCTTCTTCGACGACGACGGCACCTTCACCGAAGGCGTCGTGCAGCGCACCGACACGATCATGGTCCTCAGGGTCGACCCCGACGCCGGCGAGGCCTACCTGCTGTCGCTGCCCCGCGACCTGTGGGTTCCGATCGCCGACACGGGCGAGAACAACCGCATCAACGTGGCGTTCTCCCGGGGACGCGAGGTCCTGGTCGACACGATCCGCCAGAACTTCGGGATCCCGATCCACCACTACGTCGAGGTGGACCTCGTCGGCTTCCGTGGCCTGGTGCAGGCGATCGGCGGCGTGCCGATCTACTTCAGCGATCCGGTCCGGGACGACTTCTCCGGCCTGCGGGTCGACTCGGCGGGGTGCGTGAACCTCGACGGCCAGCAGGCCCTGGCCTTCGCCCGGTCTCGCCACCTCGAGATCCAGGACACGGACACCGGCCGCTGGCGCACGGACCCGAGCGGTGACCTCGGCCGCATGACGCGCCAGCAGGAGTTCATCCGCAAGGCGATCAGCAAGGCGGTCTCGAAGGGGCTCACGAACCCCGTCACGCTCAACGAGCTCGTCGGCGTGGGGGTCGACTTCGTGGGGCTCGACCCGACGCTCAGCGCCAGCGACATCGTGTCCCTCGGGCGCCGGTTCGCGTCCTTCGATGCGGAGTCCCTGCGCACCTTCAGCACGCCGGCCGAGCCGTTCCGGACGGCGGGTGGCGCCTCGGTGCTCGAGCTCGACGCCGCCGAGGCCGAGCCGATCTTCAACATCTTCCGGGGCCTCGATCCCGACGAGCTGACCCCGGGGCTCGTGGAGGTCACGGTCCTGAACGGCATCGGCGAGGCCGGCCTGGCCGGCGACGTGACGGCCGCCCTCGAGGAGATCGGGTTCTCCACCGGGACGCCGGGCGACACGACCGATCCGGCCACGGCCACGGCGATCCACCACGCTCCCGGCGACGAGGCCAGGGCCATGCTGCTCGCCCGGTACGTCACCGGCTCGGTGCGGTTCGGCGTCGACGAGGACCTGGAGGCGGGCGAGGTCGTGCTCGTCGCCGGCCCCGACTTCACGACGTTGCACGAGCAGCCGTCACCCACCGTCCCCGAGCTGCCGTCCAGCACGACGGAGGCAGGCGAGGAGACCACGCCCAGCACGACCACGACGACCCAGGTGGGCTACGTGCCCGAAGAACCGGCGGGCGCGGCCTGCGGCTGAGGGATCGCCCGGTGGCTCGACCGCCGATCGTCAGGCCGGGGGGTCGAAGCGGATGAGGCCCCGGCGCACGCCGACGTTCACCGCCTCCAGGCGGGATCGCACGCCCAGCTTCGACAGCACGTGGGTGATGTGGTTGCGGACGGTGTTCACCGACAGGAGGAGCCGGTCGGCGACCCCGAAGGTGCTGAGCCCGTCGGAGAGCAGCTGGAGGACCTCGAGCTCGCGCCGGGAGAGCGCGGTGGCGTCGTTCCCGGCCGCCCGCCTCGTCGGGGCCGGCCCGGCACGTCGCCGTCCGAGAGCCGGTAGTCGCTCACCAGCACGTCGGGCTGGACCTCGGCCACCAGCTCGAGGCCGCTGGCCAGCGACGGGGCGCACCCCACGACGTCGAGGTCCTCTGTCATCGACAGGGACCGCTGGATGGCGCCGGCGAGGATCTGCTGGTCCTCGATGAGGGCCACGCTCGTCGTCCGGGACGCCAGGTCGGTTCCGCCGGACGCGGACGCGATGTCATGCACGTCGTCAGTCTCCGTGCGTCTCCCCGCCCCCCCAAGGCACGGATGAGTCATGCGAGCCGGGACGTCGGACCGCCTCAGGGATGTCGGGGCGCAGTCAGCACCACGCGCGTGCCCCGGTCCGGGCGGCTGTCGATGTGCAGCGTGCCGCCCACCAGCCAGATCCGCTCGTGCATGGCCCGGATGCCCCCGTTCCCCGTGCTGGCCGTGGAGACGTGCGGCGGGATGCCCACGCCGTCGTCGGACACGACCACCGTCACGGTGCCGTCGCGGCGCACCCGCAGCCACACGCTCGTGGCCTTCGCGTGCTGTCGGGCGTTGGCGAGCGCCTCCTGGACGACGCGCTCGACGGTGAGCCGGGTCTCCTCGCTGACGTCGTCGACGCCGTGGCCGGCCTCGAACGAGGTCTTCCACGACGCCACCGAGCCGTTCGTCTCGAGCAGCGAGCGGAGCGCATTGGTGAGGACGGTGTGACCCGTCATGGTGTCGAGGTCGAGGATCAGCGCCCGGAGGTCGTCCCGGCCTCCACGTACTCGGCGAGCCGGCGGAGATCGTCGGCGAGCTGGCGTGGGCGGCCATGCTGGCGAGCCCCGCCAGCGTGTCCGTGGTCAGGTCGTCGACGTGCTGGACGCTGTCAGGGTCGGTCTCGACCGGAGAGGACCATGACCTCGCGGCGCACCAACCGCTCCAGCACCGCACCGTCGCCGAGCAGGACGTGCACGGCTTCCTCGGCGTCGGGCTCCAAGGCCGGGTCCGATCCGGTGGTGGGCCCGGAACGGGCTGCTGCCGTCGGCGACCAGGGCCGCCGTGCGGTGCGCGGCCACGGCGTGGTGGCCTGGCCGAGGGGCGGACGACGGTGGACATCAGCGGGCTCCTCTACCTCAGCCACCACACCGTGCGGAACCACGTCCGCAACATCCTCGGCAAGCTCGACGCCCGCTCGCAGCTCGAGGCCGTCGTCATCGCGTCGTCGATGGGGCTGGTGTCGGTCGGGCGGGACGCCTCAGACTGAGCTTGCCGCCTCAGGCGAGCGGCATCCGGGCCTCCACCGTGGTCCGTCCCGGACGGGAGTGGATGTCGACGTGGCCGCCGAGGGCCTCGAGGCGCTCGCGCATGGACACCAGCCCGAGGTGTCCGGCCAGGCTCCGCACGGTGTCGACGTCGAAGCCCCGGCCGTCGTCGGTCACGGCGACGTGGACCCAGCCGTCGTGCAGGTGCCAGCGGACCTCGGCGCGAGCTGCATCGGCGTGCTTGCGCACGTTGTGCAGCGCCTCCTGGACGACCCGCAGGAGCGTCGCCTCCACAGGCGGGCGCAGGGCCACGTCGGGCGCGACGTCGACGTGGACCTCGACGTCCGGCGCAGAGTCGGCGGCGAGCTCCTCGACGATCTGGGCCAGGCCGACGGTGGAGGGCTCGGCCTGGATGTCGGTGAGCGTGCGGGCGAGGGACTCGATGGCCTTGCGCACGGACGTGAGGCCGTCGACCCACACCTGGGAGGGCTCGTCCGGGATGTCCTCCACGAAGCGGCGCTCGATGTCGACCAAGCGCTCGATCGGACCGCTGGCCAGGTGACGGGCGAGGCGAGCGCGCTCGATGTCGGCAGCGTCGAGCACCCGTTGGAGCAGGTCGCGGCGGGCCACCTCCGTGATCCGCAGCCGTCGGAGCCCGTCGAGCTCTTCGGTGCGGTCCTGCACCGCGCCCACGACGCGCACCGGGCGGCCGTCCCGGTCGCGGACGACGT
>CAZCJT010000008.1:0-23343 GCA_964498565.1 uncultured Acidimicrobiaceae bacterium | reverse complement strand
GGCCGGGACGGCGGACCGTGCCCCAGGCGTGGCTCGGATCGCTCGCGTCGATGGATCCGGTGCTGCCGGCCTCGGTGCCGACCGACAAGGTGGCGGCCTTCGCGGCGGAGCTCTCGGCGTGGATCGCTTCGGGCGCGGTCAGCCTGGACCGCCAGCGCCTGTGCGTGCGGGTGCACGAGCCGGGCACGCATCCCGATGCGCCTCTCGACAGCACCGATCGCTGGTGGCTCGAGCTGCTGGTCCAGGACGCGGCGGAACCCAGCCTCATCGTGCCCATGGCCCAGCTGTGGGCGGGTCGCATGCCGTTCCCCGCCGTCTCGGTCGAGGACACGCTGCGGTCACTGGCCCGCCTGGCCACGGTGGCGCCCGAGCTGGCCAGGGTCCTCGACGCGGCGGCGCCCGTCGGGGTGGCGCTGACGACCGACGAGCTCGTGCGCTTCGTCGACCTGCGGGTGGAGCCCCTCGACGAGATCGGCATCCACGTGCTGCTCCCGGCCTGGTGGACGCGCCGCTCGCGGGTCTCGTTGCGGGCCCGGGCCAAGGGGACGGGCACCAAGGGTGTGGTCACCGGGGCCGGCCTCGACTTCGACCGGCTGGTGTCGTTCACGTGGGAGGCGGCGCTGGGTGACCAGCGGCTCACGAAGGCGGACCTGCGCACGCTGCAGCGGGCCGCGGACGCGAAGCAGCAGCTCGTCCAGGTGCGCGGCGAGTGGGTGCAGGTCGACGCCGCCTCGCTCAGCCGGGTGGTGGACCGGGTCGGCCAGGCCGGCGAGGCCACGGTCGGCGAGCTGGTCCGTTCCAGCGTGGGGCTCGGCGCGCTGGACGCCGCCCCGGGGTCTGGCGGCGGCGCCGGTGAGCCGACCGACATCGTGGCGTCGGGTTGGCTGGGCAAGCTGCTCGCCGACGCGCGTTCCGCCACGATCGAGCCCACCACGACGCCGGAGGGCTTCGCCGGCCAGCTGCGCCCGTACCAGGAACGGGGTCTGGGTTGGCTCGGCTTCCTCGGCCGGCTCGGGCTCGGCGCCTGCCTGGCCGACGACATGGGCCTCGGCAAGACCGCTCAGGTGATCGCCACGTTCCTGGCCGAGCCGGTGGACGCCCCCACCCTGGTCGTCTGCCCGGTGTCGGTGCTGGGGAACTGGAGCCGGGAGCTGGAGCGGTTCGCACCGGTGCTCGACGTGATGGTCCACCACGGCCCCGGTCGTTCGCAGGGCCACGACGCGACCTTCGCCGAGCGCGCCGCCCGACACGACGTGGTCCTCACCACGTACTCCCTCGTCCCGCGCGACATCGACGACCTCACCTCGATGCGTTGGGGCCGGGTCGTGCTCGACGAGGCCCAGCAGATCAAGAACCCCTCGACGGCGCTGGCCCGGGCCGTCCGCCAGCTCGACACGCCCCGGCGCCTCGCCCTCACCGGCACGCCGGTCGAGAACCGCCTGGCCGAGCTGTGGTCGATCATGCAGTTCCTCAACCCCGGGCTGCTCGGCTCCATGGCGTCGTTCACCCGGGACTTCGCCGGTCCCATCGAGCGAGACGACGACGAGGACGTCACCGAACGGCTGCAGCGGCTGGTGGCGCCGTTCCTGCTGCGACGCCTCAAGACCGACAAGACGATCATCGACGACCTCCCCGACAAGATCGAGCAGACCGAGCACTGCCCCCTCACCCGGGAGCAGGCCTCGCTCTACCAGGCGGTGGTCGACGACCTGCTCCGGGCGGCCGAGAGCGAGGAGGGCATCGGTCGCAGCGGGGCGATCCTGTCCGGCATCGCCAAGCTGAAGCAGGTGTGCAACCACCCGGCCCACTTCCTCGGCGACCGCTCGGCGCTGGCCGGCCGGTCGGGAAAGCTCGACCGGGTCGAGGAGCTGCTCGACGAGATCGTCGACGCCGGGGACAAGGTCCTGTGCTTCACCCAGTTCGCCGAGTGGGGCGAGCTCCTCGTCCCGCACCTCACCCGCCGCTACGGCACCGAACCGCTGTGGCTGCACGGCGGTGTGCCGCGCCCGCGTCGTGAGCAGATGATCCGCCGCTTCGACGACCCGGACGGTCCGCCGATCTTCCTGCTGTCGCTGAAGGCCGGGGGCACGGGCCTCAACCTCACCGCGGCGTCCCATGTGATCCACCTCGACCGCTGGTGGAACCCGGCGGTGGAGGACCAGGCGACCGACCGTGCGTACCGCATCGGGCAGCGGCGTTCGGTGCTGGTGCACAAGCTCGTGTCGGCCGGCACGATCGAGGAGCGCATCGACGAGCTGATCACGGCCAAGCGGGCGCTGGCCCAGCGGGTGGTCGGCACCGGCGAGCAGTGGATCACCAAGCTCGACACCGATGCGCTTCGTGAGGCCGTCGCGCTGCGCAACCCCGTCGGGTCCGAAGGGGAGGCTCGCTGATGCCCCGCCGCTCCTGGGACGACCCGTGGAACCGGTACCCGGAGTCCCGGCCGATCCCCACCGACGACGGCATCGCGACCCGCAAGCAGCGAGGCGCCATGGCCGACACGTGGTGGTCGAGGCGCTTCACCGGGGTGCTGGAGTCCTACGGGCTCGGCGCCCGGATGCAGCGGGGCCGGCGCTACGCCCGATCCGGCCAGGTGCTGTCGGTCGACGTGACCCCCGGCCTGCTCGTCGCGCAGATCCAGGGGTCCCGCCGCACGCCGTACGTGGCGTCGATCCGGTCGGCGGCCGTGCCGGAGAGGTGCTGGGAGCAGCTCGACCACGCCCTGCGGGCCCAGGTCGGGTTCGTGGCCCGGCTCCTGGCCGGCGAGGTGCCCCCCGAGCTCGAGGCGGCATGCGCCGATGCGGGCATCGACCTGTTCCCCGAGCAGTGGACCCAGCTCCAGGCCAGCTGCAACTGCCCGGACTGGGAGAACCCCTGCAAGCACCTCGCCGCGGTCCTCTACGTCTTCGCCGACCAGTTGGACCAGGACCCGTGGCTCCTGCTGACGTGGCGGGGCCGCACCCGTGACGAGCTGCTCGCCCACCTGGACGAGCTGGCCGGAGCCGGTCGCAGCGACGGACTGCCCGTGTGGTGGCCCCTCGTGCCGGGGACCACCGACCTCGACCGGCTCCGCTGGCGGCCGCCGGTGGCGTCGCCGCCGGCGACTGCCGACGCGGTGCTGTCCCGTTTGGGTGACCTCGACGCCGCCGTGGGCGACACCCCGGTCACCGGGCTCCTCGCCACGGCGTACCCGATGCTGGTGGCGTCTGGGGAGGAGTGACGGGCAGAGGTCTCTGCGCCCGCGGCATCCGCTCGAACGTTCTGGGCCGCGGTGCACGCGTCTGATGCGTGGACGACGGCCCAGTTGGGTACCGGTGGGGTTCTGGGCCGCGGTGCACGCCCCCGAGGCGTGGACGACGGCCCGGTTGGTGAAGGCCGGTTTGGCGACGACCGTCGTGCCCCGGTCGGCGGTTCGGTCAGAGTGCGGCGACGATCATCTGCGTGACGGCGAGGGCGGTGACCGACCCGACGAGACCGAACATCATCGTGCGGGTCTGACCCGACGTCATGTCTCGCATCTCGGTCCGGAGCTCGGCCATGCCTGTCCTCAGCTCGGTCCGCAGATCGGCCATCTCGCTCCGGAGGTCACCGCGCAGATGGGCCATCTCGCTTCGGAGGTCACCCCGAAGGTCGGCCATCTCGGTCCGCAGCTCACTGCCCACGACCGCGACGTCGTCCTTGGTGGCGAGTCGGTCGGGATCGGAAGGGAGTGCTTTGATCATCAACTGCGCGAACCGTTCGCTGACGTCTCGTCTGGCCAGCTCATAGAGCTCATGGCGTTCGGGCTCGGTCATGGACATGCTCGTCTCCTCTGCGGCTCGAGGTGGCGGGCGGTCCGTGCGCCGAGTGTCCGGACGTCAGGCAGGGTATCGCTCATGTCCGGCGCGATCACCTGGTCTCCCGTCCGGAGCGGACTGGGGTGCGGAGCCTCGGGTGTAGATGCGTGCACAGCGGCCCAGAACGAGCGTTGGTCACCAGAGGGGGTCCCGGCAGTCGGTGGGCCAGGGGCAGGAGGCGGTGTGGAACACCTCCGGGCGGCTGGCACGAGCGGCGTCGCGGGCGTCGGCCACGACATCGACGACGTCGGTGCGGTGGGACCAGAGGTCGTCCTCCCACACGACGGCGACGGCGAACCCGGCGGCCACGAGCTGGGCGTAGCGGCGCCGGTCGGCGTCCCGGTCGGAGGGCGTGGTGTGGAAGGTGAGGCTGTTGATCTCGGCCACCATGGGGAGGTCCGGGTCTCGGAAGTCGGTGCGGCCGACGGGCCGATCGCCCCCCACGACGACCTGGGGCACCAGCGGGGCGACCGCCGCTTCGTCGAGCACCGCGACGAATCGGTCCTCGAGCCGGCTCTCGGTGGCGCTGGTCCCCGGCTCGCGGGCCTCGGCGATCGCCCGCATGAGCGAGGTGCCCGACCGACCGCGACGGGCCAGGCAGCGGACCGACTCGTGGAGCTCGTCCCACGTCAGCAGGTGCGCTCGATGCAGATCGTCGACCACCCGCTCGAGCCGGGGGACCGCCCACTCCTCGGGCAGCGCCGACAGGCGAGCGGCCTCGCACCAGGCGGCCCGGACGGGGGAGAGCACCGGAAGACCTCGGACGACCACGACGTCGCAGGCCCCTACGTCTCGCAGCCGGTGGGCACGGGACAGTGCGCTGGACCGGTTGGTCGTCCCCCGGCGGCGGGCGACCTGCACCGGCTCGATCGATCGGGCGCGGGCGCCGAACCACGCCAGCGCCGATGCGTCGGCGAGGAAGGCGCTCGGGCCGGCGTCGAGCACCCCGGCGAAGGCACGCTGCTCGACGGTGGCGGGCATGCCGTCGAGCCGGAGGACGTGCGCGCTCAAGGGCTCCCACCGCCCGTTGCGACGGGCGTTGGTCCACCATCGGTGGTCGCCCCCGACGTTGGCCATCTGGTGGACGCCGATCACTCCGAACTGGAGGGCGGCGAGCCGACGCAAGCGTGCTTCCCAGTGCATCTCATGATCATCCAGGTACCTGGTGACAGGAACCCCGAGACACGTTCTGGGCCGCCGTACACGTGTGGAGGGCGTGCACGGCGGCCCAGAACGGTGGGGGCGGTTCCGGGGTGCAGCGCACGCCTCGAAAGCGTGCACCGCGGCCCAGAACGCCACGAACGGCCAGGCTGGCCGGTCCGAGGGGACCGCTGCTACCTTTGCGGACTGGCCTGTCGCGCCCTGCGACCGGTCTCGTCCGGAAAACCACCACGACCGAGTTAGAAGAACCCTTTGACCGACACCACGTCCAGCGCCACCCTCGTCCCGGAGGGCCTCACGCAGAGCCCGTCCGAGATGGGCACCTTCGACGACGAGGGCGTGTACACGCCCCGCCAGATCACCTCCAACGACGTCGGCTCCTTCGCCGACCTCATCGACGACACGATGGTCACCGTCGAGGACGGCCAGCTCGTCGAGGGCAAGGTCGTCCGCATCGACAAGGACGAGGTCCTGCTGGACATCGGCTTCAAGAGCGAGGGCGTCGTGCCCTCCCGTGAGCTGAGCATCCGCAACGACGTCGACCCGTCCGAGGTCGTCAGCCTCGGCGACATCGTCGAGGCCCTCGTCCTCACCAAGGAGGACAAGGAAGGCCGCCTGATCCTGTCCAAGAAGCGGGCGCAGTACGAGCGGGCCTGGGGCAAGATCGAGGAGATCAAGGAGGCCGAGGGCGTCGTCACCGGCCCGGTCATCGAGGTCGTCAAGGGCGGTCTCATCATCGACATCGGCCTGCGCGGCTTCCTGCCCGCCAGCCTCGTCGAGCTGCGTCGGGTCCGCGACCTGGCCCCCTACGTCGGTCGCCAGCTCGAGGCCAAGATCATCGAGCTCGACAAGAACCGCAACAACGTGGTCCTGTCCCGCCGGGCCTGGCTCGAGGAGACCCAGCGCGAGCAGCGCGAGGACTTCCTCCAGAACCTCAAGCCCGGCGAGGTCCGCCGTGGCGTGGTGTCCAGCGTCGTCAACTTCGGCGCCTTCGTCGACCTCGGCGGCATGGACGGCCTCGTGCACGTCTCCGAGCTGTCCTGGAAGCACGTCGACCACCCCGGCTCCGTCGTGGCCGTCGGCGACGAGATCGAGGTCCAGGTGCTCGAGGTCGACAACGACCGCGAGCGGATCTCGCTGTCGCTGAAGGCCACCCAGCAGGATCCGTGGCAGGAGTTCGCCGGTGCCCACCGCGTGGGCGAGCTGGTCTACGGCCGGGTCACCAAGCTCGTGCCCTTCGGTGCGTTCGTCCAGGTCGGCGAGGGCATCGAGGGCCTGGTCCACATCTCGGAGATGTCGGCCCACCACGTCGACCTGCCCGAGCAGGTCGTCACCCCCGGCGAGGAGCTGTGGGTCAAGATCATCGACCTCGACCTCCAGCGCCGCCGGATCAGCCTGTCGATCAAGCAGGCTGCCGAGGGTGGCGTCGTGGCCGCCGAGTACCAGGACGCCTTCGGCGAGCACCAGTACGACGACGAGGGCAACTTCATCGGCGAGGTCCCCGAGGACGAGGTCGGCGCCGAGGGTGCGGTCGAGGAGGAGTCCTCCGGCATCACCAGCTTCGGCGGCGACGACGACGAGCCCATCACCGCCATGGACGTCGACACGACCATCGAGCCCGACGTCGACGCGGTCGAGGCCGCCGAGGTCGACGAAGCCTGAGTCGACGGCTGGCGCAGCCAGCGTTCGACATCGGAAGGAGATGCCCGCCTCACCGAGGCGGGCATCTCGCCCTTTTCCGGAGGAGTCGGAGGTGTCGGCGGGAAATCGCTTCGGTTCCCGCCGGGACGTGCCGATGCACACACCGCAGACAACGGTTCCCGGAGAGGGTGTGGCATGAGCCTGTACAAGCAGATCCACGACGAGGCGGGCGCGGTGGCCGTGGCCGAGCCCCCGATGAGCCGGAACCCGGTCCTCGACGAGCTCCGCCAGCGGGTGCACCACCACCTGACCGAGCAGCTCGGCCCGGTGCTCTTCGACAAGCGCCTGTCTGAGGAGGACCTGCGGGCCCGGGTCATGGAGCAGCTCCACGCCACGTTGGCCAACGAGCGCACGCCGCTGTCGGCCACCGAGAAGGCCAACCTGATCCAGGCCATCGCCGACGACGTCCTCGGCTACGGGCCCATCGACGCCATCCTCCAGGACGACACCGTCTCCGAGGTGATGTGCAACGGCCCGGACCAGGTCTTCGTGGAGCAGAACGGCAAGCTCACCAAGACCGACGTGAAGTTCATCGACGGCGACCACCTGCTGCGCATCATCGAGAAGATCGCCGCCGAGATCGGGCGCCGCATCGACGAGCAGTCGCCGATGGTGGATGCCCGCCTCCCCGACGGCTCCCGCGTGAACGCCATCATCCCGCCGCTGGCCATCGACGGCCCGTTCCTCACCATCCGGAAGTTCTCCAAGGAGCCCTTCCAGGTCGACGACCTCATCCGCTTCGGGACGCTCAACCCCGAGTCGGCCCGGTTCCTCCAGGCCTGCATCGTCGGCCGCCTCAACGTGATCGTGTCCGGCGGTACCGGCACCGGTAAGACGACGACGCTCAACGTGCTCTCCAGCTTCATCCCCGGGGACGAGCGCATCTGCACGATCGAGGATGCGAAGGAGCTCCAGCTCCACCAGGAGCACGTGCTGTGCATGGAGACTCGGCCGGCCGACCTGCAGGGCAACGGTGCGGTGACGATCCGAGACCTGGTCAAGAACAGTCTGCGCATGCGCCCCGACCGCCTGGTCGTCGGCGAGTGCCGTGGTGGCGAGGCCCTCGACATGCTCCAGGCCATGAACACGGGCCACGACGGCTCGATCACGACGGTGCACTCCAACGGCCCCCGTGACACCCTCGCCCGCCTCGAGACCCTGACCCTGATGGCCGGCTTCGACCTGCCGGTCCGGGCCATCCGCGAGCAGATGGCCTCGGCCATCGACGTGATCGTCCACCTGACCCGGCTCAAGGACGGCACCCGCCGCATCACCCACATCACCGAGGTCCAGGGCATGGAGGGCGACATCATCACCCTCCAGGACATCTTCCTCTTCGACTACACGATGGGCGTCGACGAGAACGGCAAGTTCCGCGGCCACCTCAAGGCCACCGGCGTGCGCCCCAAGTTCGCCGAGAAGCTCCAGGACCACGGCATCAAGCTGGCCGCCGACGTCTTCATGCCCGAGGGCACCGGCAAGGCAGCGCTGCAGGCGATGGCCCTGCGCCGCTGAGCAACCGATCCTCCTGTCAGCGCGTGGCGCCGGATCCCATCGCGGGGTCCGGCGCTGCTGCATGCTGGAGCATGGCTGATGTTCTCACCGGGTCTTCGCGGACACAGCCGGAAGACGCCGACGAATGGGACCAGCCGAGGTTCGGCTCGCTGGCCTCGATCATCTACCTGCTGCTGCTCACTTGGGCGGCGGGCATCGCGACGTTCCCACTCAACGACAACAGCTTCTTCACGCATCTCGCGACCGGACGGTTGATCCTCGCTCGCGGCAGCGTGCCCTCTTCAGACCCCTACACCTTCACGGCTCAAGGAGAGCCGTGGGTGGTTCAGTCGTGGCTCGCCTCCGTGACCTACGCGGGTGCGGAACGCCTGGCTGGTGACGTCGGCCTCCGATTGATCGTGCTCGTTGTCTTCCTGAGTGCGATGACCGTGCTGTGGAAACTGACATCACCGATCGAGTCGGTCATCCCTCGCTTCCTCCTGCTCGCCGGGGCGCTGTTCGTCGTCACCGACCTCTGGGGCGAACGCCCCTACATGATCGGAGTCATCGGACTCGGGCTCGTGTGGCTGGCGCTGGAGGGCAGGTTCCGGGCGTGGCTTCTGCTGCCGTTCATGTGGGTGTGGGTGAACACGCATGGCTCGTGGCCCCTGGCCTCGGCCCTCGCCGTGGCGCTCATTGCGGGCGCCGTTCTCGACAGGCGCCTGTTGGGACTCGACTGGCGGCCCGAGGAAGCTGAGCGACATGCTGCGGCTGCCGTGCTCGCCGGGTCGGTGTTGGGTGCGGTCGGCCCCCTCGGTCTGCGGGCGCTGGCGTTCCCCTTCTCGGCGTTCACCAGGAGCGATGTGTTCGCCGAGATCATCGAGTGGCGGCCTCCGGTGTACACGTCAGTGGCCGAGCGCAGCTACCTGGTGCTCGTCGTCCTCATCGTCGTTCTGCTCGTCCGGAAGGGATCCTGGACGCTGACCCTGCCGGGGGTGCTCTTCGCTGCCGCTGGCATCTATTCGCAGCGCAACATCGTCATGGCAACCGTGGTGCTGGTGGCTGTGGGCGCACGAGCGGCGCCGGCCCTCGGTACGTTGAAGGGCTGGCATCGGCCCAGGTTGGGTCCCGTGTTTGGCGTTGCACTGCTGCTACTGACGGTCGTCACCGCGTTGTTGGCGGTCACGACGCCGGCGATCTCGGCCAACGGCTTCGGCGGCTACCCAGCTCGCGCTCTCGCTGTCCTCCCGCCCGGGTCATTCGCCAAGGTGAGCGTGGCAGCCGAGGCGTCGACGGGCAACCTGATCGAGGTGCTCGGCCCGAATCGGGGAACGGTCTTCGTCGATGACCGTGTCGACATGTTGCCCACTGACATCTTCCAGGACTTCCTGGTGCTTGACCGGGGACAGTTGGGCTGGCAGGGGGTACTCGACCGCCATGACATCGACGTCGTGGTCTGGGACCGAGCGGCTCCGATCGGTTCTCTGCTGGCGGCAGATGAGGATTGGCGCCTTGCCTATTCGGACTCTCAATCGTTCGTCGCCTGCCGTCGCCGCGTTCCATGTCCGGTGTTGTTGCCGTCGTCGTAGACAAGGGCGGCTCGAGCGACGCCGGACTAGCTATTCGTAACGCTCACCCCAACCCTCGAAAAAGTGTCGTCGGTCTCCGAACCGAAAAACGTCACCGCTGCGAAGCAGACCACCGCGATGAGCGCAACGAGCAAGGCGTACTCGACAAGGCTCGCGCCGCTCTCTTGGTGCTTCCTGGGTGGAACCTGCGGGTCCAGACCCGGGCCTCCAATGGGTGACTGCGGCATGGACCGGTTCCTCCTGCGTGGTGAACGCGAAACTGGGGGTGGGACGAGCCCACCCCCAGTTCGCAAACCTCAAGTCTCGACTAGTTCGGCTTGTTCAGCGAGTCGCCAACCTGGGAGAACTTGTCCTCGGCGGTGTTACCGAGGAAGGTGATGGCGACGATGCAGACCACTGCGATGAGGGCCACGAGGAGTGCGTACTCCACGAGCGAGGCGCCACGCTCGCTCTTGCACCGGGCCAAGATCCAGGTCTTGAGAAGATCGAACTGCAGCATGATGGGTTGCTCCCTGGGTTGAGGTCGCACCCGGTGTCCGGGAGCGGGGTTCCTGTCAGGAACAAGTATCGCCAGGACCACGGTCGGACTACATAGGCCGTGCGGCCCAATTCGTGCCGGAGCCGCCACGCATAGTGGAGATGGCTCAGTAGAGGCGCACGATTCCCATGCGCACCGCCTGGAGAACCGCCTGGGTGCGGTCTCGGGCGTCCAGCTTGGCGTAGATCGACGCCAGGTGGTTCTTCACGGTCTTCTGCGAGATGAAGAGCTTCTCCGCCACCTCAGGGGTGGCACAGCCGTCGGCGATGAGCTGGAGGACCTCGATCTCCCGCTTGGTGATCACCGAGTCCGCCTCGTCAGCCAGGCCCTTGGCCTCCCGGAGCATCGATTCGGCGACGTGGGCGGAGACCTCGCCCGCCACCGCCTGGCGGACCGTGGCCGCGACCTCCTCGAAGGAGCAGTCCTTCACCAGGTAGCCACTGGCACCCGACCGGATCGCGGCGGCGATCAGGTCTTGGTCCGCGTGCATGGTGAGCATCACGATGCGGGCGTCGGGCTGGAGCTCCACGATGCGACGGGTCGCCTCGACGCCGTCCATCTCCGGCATGGTGACGTCCATCAGGATGACGTCGGGCCGGAGCTCGCCGGCCAGATCCACGGCTTCCTGCCCGTCGGACGCCTCACCGACGACATCGAACCCCTCGTCGAGCATCGACCGCTTGAGCGTCTCGCGCAGCATCCGGTGGTCGTCGGCGAGCAGCAGTCGGATCGGTTGGTCCACGTCGGTCTCCACGTCGGTCGGGCGCGCCGGAGGCTACAAGGCAGGTGCGGAGTCCGGTGCTGACCGAAGCGATACCCGCACGGTCACTCCCTCCCGGGGGATCGACCCGATCGCCAGCTTCGCCCCGATCGAGGCCGCTCGTTCCCGCATGCCGAGCATCCCGTAGCTGTCCATGCGTCCGGCGGCGCCCACCGGC
This sequence comes from uncultured Acidimicrobiaceae bacterium, assembly GCA_964498565.1. Classification (GTDB taxonomy): domain Bacteria; phylum Actinomycetota; class Acidimicrobiia; order Acidimicrobiales; family Salinilacustritrichaceae; genus Salinilacustrithrix. The sequence goes on along the minus strand of CAZCJT010000008.1, from coordinate 12,086 downwards.
AGCCCGTTGCCGTTGTCGCGGACCTCGATGACGGCTTCCTTTCCGTTCGACAGCCAGAACACGTCGATGCGGGAGCCGTGGCTGTGCCGCTCGGCGTTGACGATGGCCTCCTGCGCGATCCGCCACAGCTCTCGCTCCTGCAGACGTGGCATCCGGGCGGTCTCATCGAGGCGGAGTCGAACCTCCATACCGGCCCGATCACGCACGCGCTGGGCGAACTCCTCGAGCACCGCGGGGATGTTCCGTTCGTCGGACACGTCCGTACGCAGGTCGTACAGCGTGTCACGGACCTCTCGGACGACCCCGCGCACGTCTTCCCGGATGCCCACGAGGTCAGGCGTCACCAGATCGCCCCGCTCGTCCTTGCGGACGATCCGGTCGAGCTCGAACGCCAGGTACGCCAGGCTCTGGCCGATGCGGTCGTGGAGGTCCCGTGCGATGCGCGTCCGTTCCTCGTCGGCTCCGACGGTGCGGAGGCGGGCGAACCAGCGGGCGTTGTCGATCGCGAGTGCGGCCGGTTCGGTGAAGCCACGCAGGAGCTCCGTGTCGCGTTCGGTGAACGGGTCGAGCTGGTGTCGCTCGACGACCATCACGCCGACGAGGAATCCGCGAGCCTGCAACGGCGCGTAGAGCCCCGAGACGGCCTGACTGGACAGGCCAGGGCCGTTCGCGTGGAGTGCGTTCGGCACGCTGACGACTGGCAGGAGGTTGCGCGCGGCACGTTGCACCGGCGGGGGCAGCTCCGCAGGCGGTATCGCGTTCGGCAGCCGAGCCCCGTAGCGACGGGCGACCGACCATGACCGGTCGCTCTCCTCGAACACCAGGATGGCGGCCGTGTCGAAGGAGAGCAGGTCCCGGAGGCGGTCGATGGTGCTGTCGAGGACCTCGTCGAGGTCGAGGGATGCCGGGAGCTCTTGGGCGACCTGGTGGAGGCTGTAGAGCAGCTCGTTGGCGTCGGCCAGTCGGCCCATGCGATCCATTGCCACCGCTTGACGCTCGTCGGCATCTCCCGAGATCCGGCGGGCGTAGGCGGCCACCGTGGCCACGAGGAACAGCTCGACCGCCCACTGCGCGACCAAGCGGATGTCGTCCTCGAAGGACACCCCCTCGGTGATGCTCGGGATGCCGATGGCGAACGTGGTGGCGGCTGCCAGTCGGAGGGCGGTCCCGAAGCCGGCGATGAACCCGGCGACGGAGACCGCCGTGAGGAGTGAGAACGCGATCGGAGACTCGAAGTACCCCGTGGCCGCCACCGCGATGCCGATGAGGGCCGCCTCGCCGACCAGGGAGACCATCCGTGCCAGGCCGCGGACCTCGTGGATGGGCTTGATCGTCCGGACCAGCGTGTAGGCGAACAGGAAGGCGACGGCCAGCACCGTGCGTGCCGAACCGTCGACCAGCGCCGGCGCAGCCAGCACACAGCCGACGGTCGTGGTGCCCCACCGGATGATGAGGATGGGCTGGCGGAATGCGTCGGGGCGGGCACCGTCGACGCGCTGGCGGATCAGTTGAAGGCGCTGCCGATCGACGCCCCGGCCGGACCCAGGATCACGATGAAGGTCGCCAGCAGGATCGGCATGAGGGGGAAGAGGATCTTGACCGGCAGCTTTGCGGCGCGCTCGCGGGCCCAGGCGCGGCGCTTGAGGCGCATCTCGCCGGCTTGGGTCTTCAGCACCCGACCGATCGGCATGCCGAGTGCGTCCGCCTGCGTCAGGGTCAGGATGAAGTTCGATAGCTCCGGGACCTCGGTTCGCCGCTTCAGGTTCTCGAGCGCCTGCCGGCGTGGCAAGCCGAGCTCCATCTCCCGGAGCGTACGGGAGAACTCCTCCGACAGTGGGGAGTCGAAGTTGTCGGTGACGACGCCGAGGGCGCCCTCGAAGCCGACGCCGGCCTCCACCGAGATGGCGAGGAGGTCGAGGGTGTCGGGCAGATCACGTCGGATGGCGTTCTGGCGCTGCTCGACGGCACGGCGTAGCGAGGTACGGGGGAACTGCGCGCCCAGGACCGGGAGGAGCAGCACGCACAGGATCGCCACGCCGCCGGTGACCGAGCCGGTCAGGACCAGCAGCAGGGCGAGGATGAACCCGACGGCACCCAGCAGGATCTGTCCGGTGATCACCTCCTCCGCCCGGTACTTGCCGGTGAGGCCGGCATACACCAGCTGCTCGTGCACCGAGTCCCGGTAGTTCCCCGGCAAGGCGCCGGCCATGAAGCCCTGCATCCGGCCGGCCATGGGCCGCAGCACCCGGCGGATGAACGGCTCCTGCAACAGGAGCTCGAACTCGTCGCCCTCGGGCTCCACCGCGTCGAGGCTGCGCAGGTAGTTCTCGGGATCCGACTCGTCGACCTCCTGCGGCGCCCGGACGCCCAGGTAGACGAAACCGGCTCCCACCAGGAAGAAGAGAATTCCGAAGGCGACCATGTTCAGACCTCGATCGACTTGACCATGCGGAGGATGATCGTGATGGACACCACGGTGATGCCCCCGGCGACGCCGAGCCACACCCAGCCCCAGCCCTGGTACATGGGCTTCATGTAGTCGGGGTTCACCACGGAGATGAACCCGAGCAGGCCGACCGGCATGCCGCCGAGCACGAAGGCGGACACCCGGCCTTCGGCGGTCAACACGTCGACCTCGCGGCGGATCTCGTCCCGGGCCCGGATGAAGTCGGCCAGCGTGTGGAGCAGGTCCGCGAGCTTGCCGCCGACGGTCTGCTGGATGCGGATGGCCTGGACCACCCAGTCGACGTCGCGGATGTCGAGGCGGTCGGCCATCCGCTGGAGCGAGTCCAGCAGCGGGTCGCCCAGCTCGGTCTCCGACACGACCCGCCCGAACTCCTCGGCCAGGGGGCCGCCCGCTTCCTGGGTCATCATCTGGATCGAACGGAGGAACGTGTGCCCGGCCGAGAGGGAGGACGCGATCAGCGTCAGCGCCTCGGGGAACTGCTCCTCGAACTTCTGGTGGCGCTTGCGGATGCGCCGGTCGAGGTACGCCTTGGCGACGAAGGGTGAGGCGAGGACGCCGAGGATGCCGAGCCAGACGGTGGAGGTCGCCGCCGCGATGACCGCGCCAGCGGCCAGTCCACCGGCGACGGTCACGACGACGAACTCACCGGGCCGCATCGGCACCCGCGAGCGCTCGAGCTTGCCCAGCAGGGCGCCCTTGGCGTCGAAGGAGTCGACCAGCGCGGTGGCCGCCCCCACCGTGTTCTCCACGATCGGGCTGCGACGCTGGGCGATCGCCTGGAGCTCCACATCCTGCTCGCCCCACGGCAGGTCGAGGATCTGGGCCAGCTCCTCCTCCCGTCGGTAGACCCGGCCGAGCAGGCCGGTGGCCGTGAGCGCCAGGCCACCGCCCACGAGGAACACGGCCAGCCATGCGGCGGAGGTCATCGGAGGCGTTCCTTCTCGGCGATGTCACGGGCCTTCGGTGCACGGGTGGTGGCGCGCCGGCTGGGCACCGGCGCCTGCGCCCGTCGGGGGGCCCGGAAGGCGGCGGCCGGCACCTCGACGCCGTGCTCGACCAGCCTGTCCACGAACTTCGGTCGCAGGCCGGTGGCGACGAGCTCGCCGGCGTACTTCCTGTCGGCACTGGGGATCGTCTCGTACTTGAAGACGTCCTGGAGGAGGATGATGTCGCCCTCCATGCCCTGCACCTCGGTGAGCGACGTGATGACGCGCTTGCCGTCGGGCAGGCGGGTCACCTGGAGGATGAGGTGGAGAGCGGAGGCGATCTGCTCGCGGATGGCCCGGACCGGCAGGTCGAACCCGGCCATGAGCACCATGGTCTCCAGGCGGGAGATGGCGTCCCGGGCGGTGTTGGCGTGCACCGTGGTCATCGAGCCCTCATGGCCCGTGTTCATGGCCTGGAGCATGTCGAGGGCCTCGGCCGCACGGCACTCACCGACGATGATTCGGTCGGGACGCATCCGGAGGCTGTTCTTCACCAGCTCCCGGATCGTCACCTGGCCCGACCCCTCGGCGTTGGGGGGTCGGGTCTCGAGTGTGATGACGTGCGGCTGCTGGAGCTGGAGCTCGGCCGAGTCCTCGATGGTGATGATCCGCTCGCCATCCGGGATGAAGCTGGACAGCACGTTGAGGTTGGTGGTCTTGCCGGTGCCGGTGCCGCCGCTCACGAGCACGTTGAGCTTCCCGCGGACGGCAGCTTCCATCACGGTGACCAGGTCCATGGTCCAGGTGCCGAAGTTGATGAGGTCCTTGGCCGTGAACGGGTCCTTGGCGAACTTTCGGATGGTGAGCACCGCCCCGTTGATGGCGAGGGGCGGAACGATCGCGTTCACGCGGGAACCGTCGGGGAGTCGAGCGTCGACCATGGGGGAGGACTCGTCCACACGCCGACCGACCGACGACACGATCTTCTCGATGACCTGGCGGTACTGGTCGTCGTCGATGAACTTCGTGTCGGTGCGCTCGATCCTGCCGTCGCGCTCCACCCAGATGTCGTCGTAGGCGTTGCACATGACCTCGGTGATGGCCTCCTCGGCGAGCAGCGGGTCGAGGGGGCCGTAGCCCAGCGTGTCGGACACCATCTCGGCGACGAACCGGCGGCGTTCGATCGGTGTGACCGAGATGTCCTCGCGCTGGAGGATCCGGTCGAGGGCGTCGCGCAGCTCGGTCTCGCGCTCCTCGGCGTCGAGGGTCTTGATCCGGTCGGCCATCTCGTCGAGGACGAGGGTGCGGACCTTGCGCTTCGTCTCGTCCCAGCTGGACGTGGCGCCGTCGCGGGCGGCCCGGGCCGCGCGCTTGGCCGCCTGCTTCGTCACCGGCTTGGCCGGCTTGGCGGCGTTGAGGGACTGGTCGTCGCCTTCCTGTTCCTCGAGGGCAGCGAGCTTCTCGGACAGCTTCATGTGGGTGACCTCCTGGTGGTCACTTGCCGAAGAGGCGGCGCAGGCCGGCCTTCTTCGGGGCGGTCTCCGCGGTGACCTGCGCCTGCAGGGCCTCCGGGAGGACGAGCTTCATGCCGCCGGCCATCAGCCGGCTGATCTCTGCATCGGGGGAGGCGGCCATCACCGGCATGCCGAGGTTGATGGACCGGCTCACCTCCTTGGCGTAGGGGAGGATCGACTCGAACCCCTGCGGGAACAACTTGGTGACCTGGTCGATGTCGATGCCGACGTCGTCCTCGGCCTTGTTGAGGACGAGCCGGATGTTGTCGGTCTGGATGCGGAGGCGCTCCAGCGTCGACAGGAACACGCTCATGTTCCGGACCGAGGGCAGGTCCAGCGTGGCCATGACGTAGAGCCGATCGGAGAGGTCGAACGCGGCGAGCACCGTCTCGGCCAGCGCGGGCGGCGTGTCGACGAGCACGTAGTCGAAGCGGTTCCGGACGGCGTCGAGGATGCGGGTGACGTCGGGCGGCGTGATGCGATCGGCCTCGCTGGGCTCGCGCGGTGCGGCCAGCACGTGCACGCCCGTGTCGTGCACGACCATGTACTCCTCGATGTGCGCCTGGAGGTCGGCCTCGTCGGCGTCCTCGCGCTGGAGGGCGTCGAAGATCGTGTACTTCGGTCGCAGCCGCAGCGCGGTGGAGACCTCGCCGAACTGCAGGTCGAGATCGAGGATGCACACCGAGCGCCCCGTCCACTTGTGCAGGAACCAGGCCAGGTTGGTGGCGTAGAAGGTCTTGCCGCAGCCACCGGTGGCCGAGGCGATCGTGTACACGATGCCAGGTCGGTTGCCTCGCGGCTCGAGCGACTCGGGCTCGGGGGCGGCGACGGCTTCGATGGCCGTGACCGGCTCCGGGGCCTGGCGGGCCAGGGATGCCGCCCGCTCGAGCGCCTGCACCATCTCGCCGTCCTCGACCGGCAGCTGGAGCAGGTCGATGGCGCCGGTGCGCACGATGTCACGCAGCGAGGCGTCGGGACGGCGGGAGAACGCCAGCACCATGCGCATCTTCGGGAGCTCCTCGGAGATGATGCGCAGCCGGGCGAGCCCGGAACGGGTGCCCAGGCTCGGTCCCGCGACGAGGACGTCGAAGGGACCGTCCTCCTCCAGCACCTCGCCCACCGCGCCCACGCGCGTGCAGCTGGTGATCTTGAAGGCCTCGTCGAACTGGTCCGACAGGCTGCGGATCTGCTCCGCCAGCGTGTCGCCCCGATCGAGAACCAGGATCTTGCTCACTCGTCCCTCTTCCACTGGCCGAACGTACCGCTATCCCTGCGGGGCGGCGCTGTCGGAGGAGACCGGTCCGAGGACCGTCCCGCCGTCGCTGCCCGGGGTGTCGGACACCGGTGCGGCACCGTCGGCGGCCAGGCTCACGTAGGCGCTGGCGAAGCTGGAGACCTGGATGAGGCGCTCGGCGTCGGTGGGGCGGAGGGCCAGCAGGTAGGTGAGCGGCGCTCCGTCCGAGGCCCGGCCGACCGTCGTCTCACCCTCCGGCGTCTGCGCCGCGCTGTCGATCGATCGACCCTCCTGGGCGCTCACGTCGAGGACCAGCACGTTGGTGAGGATCATCTCGGTGCGGGGCAGGCGGACGTCGGCGCCGGTGTCCGGGCTGGCGGCACCGGCGGCGCCGTCACCCGAGCCGTAGACGCCGTAGACGTTCACCATGTCGCCGGGAGCGACGTAGCCGGCGCCGCCGTTCAGGAACGGCAGGCTCACGGCGACGCCGTCGAAGCCTTCTGGGACGGAGACGTTCGAGAGGGAGCGCACAGCGAGCTGGGCCGTCGTGATGACGTCGCCCTCGGCGACGCCGACGGCGAAGATCTGGTTGTCGAGGCTGGCCGCCGACGTGATGGCGCCGACGGGCTGCGAGGTGGCGGCCACGGTGTCGGTGGTGAGCAGACCCTGCTCGATGACCTCGGAGCCGAGCGTGTTCGGGGGGATGTCCTGGGCCGCCACGAACACGGTCACCTCGGCCTGTCCCGATGCGGCCGCCGGGCCCTCGTCATCGTCCTCGTTCAGCACGAGGAACACGATCACCCCGCCGATCAGGAAGAAGGCGATGCCGAAGAGGATGATCAGGTTGGAACGCTGGCGCACGGGGGCCCTCCCAGGGGTTCGACCGGTTGCGGCGCCCCAGCGTGCACCACTGACGGTGCTGCCCTCGACGTCGTTGCCCGGCCACAGTTGTACTTCGCTCGCGGCCGATGACGGCCACGACGTGAGATCGGTGTTGGACTGATTGTCGGGCATGTCCCGTTTCGCATCCATGGCCCATCCGGGCCATTTCGGCCGCACCGATCGTGACTAGTCCAATTCGCTTCGCGCGGCCCGAGGTGCTGGCCCCGGAGCGGTACGGTCGAGCTGTGCTCGTCCTCGGCCTCACCGGTGGCATCGGCTCCGGCAAGTCCACCGTGTCGTCCCTGCTCGAGGAGCGAGGGGCGGTCATCATCGACGCCGACCGCGTCGTGCGCGACCTGCAGCGACCCGGCGAACCCGTCTTCGAGGCGATGGTGGAGGCCTTCGGACCGGGGATCGTCGCCGCCGACGGGAGCCTCGACCGGCAGGCCGTCGCCGACCTCGTCTTCGGCGACAACGGGAAGCTCGCGACGCTCAACGGCATCGTGCACCCCGCCGTCGGCCTGCGCATGGCCGAGCAGATGGCGGCCCTCGCCGACACGGACCAGGTGGTCATCCTCGACGTCCCGCTGCTCGTCGAGAAGGGGGGCTACGACACGGCGGCGACCATCGTGGTCGACCTCGACCCCGATCTGGCCGTGGCCCGACTGGTCGAGCACCGCGGGTTCAGCGAGGCCGACGCCCGGGCCCGCATGGCTCGACAGTCCAGCCGGAAGGACCGCTTGGCGATCGCCGACGTGGTGATCGACAACTCGGGCGCCGTGACCGACCTGGAGGGTCAGGTAGACCAACTGTGGGCGCGGATCGAAGCCGGTGACTTCGGCACCTGAGCCAGCTGCTTCCCAGCCATCCGGTCGGTTCGAGACGGTCTGGCTCATCTTCGGCGTCACATGGCCGATCGCGGTGCTGTTCCACCTTGCGGGCAACACCCGGCTCGCACCCGACTGGGGCAGAGCTGCGCTCGGTGTTGCCGCGATCGGGTTGCTCGCCCGACCCCGCAGCTGGCGCCTGGCCGCCGTACTGGCGGTTGCGGTCCTGCTGAACGTCTGGCTCGAGGCGCCACTCCTGAGCAACCACTTCCTCCTCCACGGTCTCGTCGCGCTCACCGTGCTCGGAGCGTTGATCGCTTCGCGCGGGAAGAACTCGCTCGCGATGGCCTCGATGTTGGGCCCGCTGCGCCTGCTGCTCCTTGCGTTCTATGTGTTCGCGGCGTTCGCGAAGCTGAACACGGACTTCTTCGACCCGTCGGTCAGCTGTGGGTGGTTCTACCTGGAGGAGTCGGCGCGATCTTGGGGACTGGGCGGTCTGGTCGATGGGTGGGCGACGGCAGCCCAGCGTGCCGTCGCCGTCCTGGTCGCGGCCATCGAGCTCAGCATCCCGGTGCTGCTCTTCGTTCGCCGGACTCGGGCCGCTGGAGTCGTGCTCGCGCTGGCGTTCCACTTCATCCTCGCCCTCGATCGATCACACCAGTTCTTCGACTTCTCCGCCGTGCTCCTGGTCCTGTTCCTCCTGTTCCTGCTCCCGGATGGTCTCGACCGCGCTCGTGGCCATGTCGAGCACCTTCGCTCCCTCCTGGCCCGACGGTGGGCCTCGGGGCCGGAGCTGTTGCGCCTGGTCGCTCTCGCTGGAGCGGCGCTCGTGGTGCTGGTGGCCAGCGGTCCGGGGGAGTGGCCGGCGCCACCGGTGCTCCGCAACGTCGGCGTCGCCGTCTGGGTGCTCTACGGCGTCGGAGGCATCGCCTTCGCAGTCATCGCATCATGGGCGTCGTGGACGGCGGGCCGCCGGCTCGTCCCGGTGGGCTCGTCCCGACTCCTCCTGGCTGTTCCGGCGCTGGCCGTGCTCAACGGGCTCACGCCGTACCTCGAGGTGAAGACGGCGGCGAGCTGGAACATGTACGCGAACCTCGCGATCGTCGACGGGGAGTCCAACCACCTGCTCATCCGGTCGGGCCTCCCCGTGACGGATGCCCACGAACGCCTGGTCGAGGTGGCCGCGGCCGACGGCGTGGGAATGGGCTTCTACATCGACAGCGATTGGCGGCTGCCGGAGGTGATGCTCCTGGACCACCTCGCAGATCGACCGGGAGCCGTCGTGGAGGGTGTCGTGGACGGTGAAGCCGTCCGGTACGAGGGCGGGGAAGCCGGGGCCCGGCCGACCTGGCAGCGGAAGATGCAGGTCTTCCGGGCAGTCGACGGCGACGGGCCGGTGAGCTGCCAACCGTCGTTCGGCCCGGCCCGTTGATCGGTCCCGTCCGTGCCGACGCGGCGCCGGAGAGCCGCCGGCGACGGATCCAGGCCGGGGACTTCTCTGCCACCTGATCTCCAGGGTGTTACACCGGCCAGCTCGGGTGTATCTTCGGGTCATGCCCACGACCCGTCCTCGGCATCTGGTCACCGAGACCGACGAGCTCGCCGAAGCCCTCGATGCAGCGGCGCAGCGCTGGCCGGACCTCAGTCGGGGACAGTTGGTCGCTCGTCTCGCCCTCGAAGGCCACCGAGCGGCCGTGGCAGAGCACGCGACTCGTCGTCAGCAGCGCCTGGCGGTTCTCCATGCGCACCGCGGCGCACTCACGGGCGTGTACGACGCCAGCGACCGGGAGCGACTCCGCCGCGAGTGGCCGGCGTGATCGTTCTCGACGCCAGCGTGCTGATCGGCTACCTCGACGCCGACGATGCTCACCACCAGCGGGCGGCGCAGCTCCTCGAGCGCGAGGTCGACGAGGAACTCACGCTCGATCCCCTGACGCTCGCCGAGATCCTGGTCGGGCCCATGCGCTCCGGTCGCGTGGAGCGGGCCGTAGAGGTGCTGCGCGAGCTCCAGATCCGGGAGCGCCCGTTCCCGCCCGAAGCCGCGCTCCGCCTCGCTCAGATCCGCACCGTCACAGGACTTCGGATGCCCGACTGCTGCGTCTTGTTCACCGCCGAGGAGGCGTCCGCGAGCATCGCGACCTTCGACACGGCGCTCACGCATGCAGCGGTGGGACTCGGACTCGCCACGGTCGTCTCGTGACCGCCACGCCACCCGGGCACGTTCTGGGCCGCGGAGAACGCGTCCGAAGCGTGTCCCGCGGCCCAGAACGATCGCGGGGTGCCTGATCGCCCCGTCACGGCACGTCGATAACGTCGTTCCGTGCCCGAGTTCCGCATGGTCGCCGACTACAAGCCCGCCGGCGACCAGCCGGCGGCGATCGCATCGCTGACCGAGGGGATCCGGGCAGGGGAGCGGTACCAGACCCTCCTCGGCATCACCGGCTCGGGCAAGAGCGCCACCATCGGGTGGACCATCGAGCAGACCCAGCGGCCCACGCTGGTCATCGCCCCGAACAAGAGCCTCGCCGCCCAGCTGGCCAGCGAGTTCCGGGAGTTCTTCCCGGACAACAAGGTCGAGTACTTCGTGAGCTACTACGACTACTACCAGCCCGAGGCCTACCTCCCGTCGAGCGACACCTACATCGAGAAGGACTCGTCCATCAACGACGAGATCGACCGGCTACGACACGCCGCCACGTCGGCCCTGCTCACCCGCCGCGACGTGATCGTGGTCGCCTCGGTGTCGTGCATCTACGGCCTCGGTTCCCCGGTCGAGTACAAGAAGAACCTCCTCCACGTGCAGGTGGGGGAGGAGTACGACCAGCGGGCGATGCTGCGAAAGCTGGTCGACATGCAGTACGACCGCAACGACCAGAACCTGGTCCGCGGCAAGTTCCGGGTGCGCGGCGACACGCTCGAGGTCCACCCGGCCTACGACGAGTCGTCGGTTCGCATCACGTTCTTCGGCGACGAGGTCGAGTCGATCGTCGTCGTCGACTCGCTCACGGGTGAGAAGGTGGCCGAGCACCAGGACCTGGCCATCTACCCCGCGACGCACTACGTCGCCGGCGAGGACCGCCTGGCCGAGGCCACGGTCCGCATCGAGGCCGAGCTCCAGCAGCAGCTGGCCAGGTTCGAGAAGGAGGGCAAGCTCCTCGAGGCCCAGCGCCTCCGGATGCGCACCCAGTACGACCTCGAAATGATGCAGGAGGTCGGCTACTGCAACGGCATCGAGAACTACTCGGCGCCCATCGACGGTCGTGGTCCCGGCGAGCCCCCTTACACGCTCCTGGACTTCTTCCCCGACGACTACCTCGTCGTCATCGACGAGTCCCACGTCGCCGTGCCGCAGCTCCACGGCCAGTACGAGGGCGATCGCAGCCGCAAGCAGATCCTCATCGACCACGGGTTCCGGCTGCCGTCGGCCGCCGACAACCGGCCGCTGCGCTTCGACGAGGTCATGGAGCGGGTCAACCAGATCGTCTTCGTCTCGGCCACGCCGTCGCCCTACGAGCTCCAGCAGAGCACACGGGTCGTCGAGCAGATCGTGCGACCCACCGGCTTGGTCGACCCCGAGGTCATCGTCAAGCCGACGAAGGGCCAGATCGACGACATCATGGAGCAGATCGAGGCCCGCATCGAGGCCGACGAACGGGTCCTCATCACCACGCTCACCAAGAAGATGTCCGAGGACCTCTCGGAGTACCTGCTGGAGCAGGGGGTCCGGTGCCGGTACCTGCACTCCAACATCGACACGGTCGAGCGCATCGAGATCCTCCGGGCGCTCCGCCTCGGCGAGTTCGACGTCCTGGTCGGCATCAACCTCCTGCGGGAAGGGCTGGACCTCCCGGAGGTGTCGCTGGTCGCCATCCTCGACGCCGACAAGGAGGGCTTCCTGCGCTCCGAGAGCTCGCTGATCCAGACGATGGGTCGGGCGGCCCGCAACGTCAACGGCCAGGTGATCATGTACGCCGACCAGGTCACCGACTCCATGCAGCGGGCCATCGGCGAGACCCAACGCCGGCGCCAGCTCCAGATCGCCTACAACGAGGAGCACGGCATCGACCCGCAGACCATCCGGAAGGCCGTCACCGACATCCTCCAGTTCCTCCGTGGGACCTCGGGCTCGGCGCTGCCCGACAAGGACAAGCGCAAGCGCAGCGCCGCCGAGCGCCGCCGCATCGAGGAGCTCACCGAGCTGCCCCAGGAAGACGTCGAGCGCCTCATCGCCGCCCT
>CAZCJT010000007.1:0-23627 GCA_964498565.1 uncultured Acidimicrobiaceae bacterium | reverse complement strand
CCGCCTGGGCGATCCGCCGCCGTGGGCGACGCTGGTCGCCGAGGGCCGGCCGCCCACGCTCGATCAGTTGCGCCGCGTGCTGGCGTCCGGTCCCGAACCGCGGCGCTCACCGGTCGAAGGCCTCACCAGCCGCTGCTCGGCCGTGCTCGCCCCGCTCTACGAGCACGACGGCGACGTGCACGTCGTGCTCACCCGCCGGGCGTGGCACATGCGGTCCCACACCGGCGAGGTCAGCTTCCCCGGGGGCAGGCAGGAGCCGGGCGAGACGCTCTGGCAGACCGCCCTCCGTGAGGCCAACGAGGAGATCGCCCTCGACGCCGGCTCCGTCGAGCGGATCGGTGAGCTGCACCACCTGTCCACCGTGACCAGCCGGTCGTCGATCGTCCCCTTCGTCGGGGTGCTGCCCGGCCGGCCACGGCTGGTCCCCAACCCCGACGAGGTCGACGCCATCCTGCACGTGCCCTTGGCCGAGCTGCTCGACCCCGAGGCCTACCGCCAGGAGCGGTGGGGCCTTCCGGGCATCGATCGGCCGATCCACTTCTTCGAGATCGTCGGCGACACCATCTGGGGCGCCACCGCTTCGATGCTCGTCGACCTCCTCACGCGCATCACCAGCCCGGCGTCGGGCTGAACGCCGACCGGCCAGGTCAGACCAGCGCCTCGTCGGACACGAGGTGGGTGAGCGGGAGGTCCGGGTAGGCGGCAGCCATGCGACGGGGGACGTCGAAGCGCCACCACCGGGAGATCCCGTGGGGCAGGGTGGACAGGACGATGCCGTCGAAGGCGTGGGCGCCCTCCCGTCGCAGGACGACGCCGACCGCGTAGACCGGGTTGGCGTCGCCGATCTCCCCCGTCGCGCCCATCCCCATGGATGCGAGGCGCCCGAGCATCTCGTCCAGCGTCCGGGCCGCCGACGCGCTCACCTCGCCCTCGGTCCACTGGTGGTCCGGGTGGTGCATCGGGACGACCAGGTGGAACCGGCATCCCGGGTGCGCCTCCCGGAGCTCGTGCAGGTACTCGACCAGGTGGGCTCCGCCGAGCGTCTTGTGGGCGACGACCAGGTAGCGGCGCATCGCAGTCTCCCCTTGGTTCCGACCGCTGTGCTTGCCAAGCGGCCCTCCACACGAGCATGCGCCCGGTCGGCCCCGCTGTCCACCTCCGGCGCCTAGCCTCGGCGGCGTGCTCGTCGCCTTCGTGCTGATCCAGGCCCGCCCCGACGCCATCACGGAGCTGGGGCAGGCGCTGGCCGACACGCCCGGCGTGCGCGAGGCGCACTCGGTGGCCGGGTCGGGGGTGGACCTGATCGCCGTGCTGGCGGTCCCCGACCACGAGGCGGTCGCCACGGTGGTCACCGAGCAGATCTCCAGGCTCGACGGGGGGATCGACACCACCACGATGATCGCCTTCCGGCAGTACTCCACCGCCGAGCTCGACGCCAGCTACGACGACTTCGTCGGGTAGCGGTCGGTCAGGTGGCGGTGTAGCCGCCGTCCACCACGACCTCGGACCCGGTCATGAACGACGACTCGTCGGAGGCCAGGAACAGCACCGCCGCCGAGACCTCCTCCGGGGCTGCGCTGCGGGCCATCACCGTGGGACCGAGGAGCGCCTTCTCTGCATCCGGGTCGGCGATGAGGTCCGCGGTCATGTGCGTGCGGATCACCCCTGGATGGATGGAGTTGGCCCTGATGTTGAACGCCGCGTAGTCCACGGCGGTCGCCTTGGTCAGCAGCCGTACCGCTCCCTTGGTGGCCTCGTAGGCGGCCGCGTTCGGCCCGCCGACCAAGCCGTAGATCGACGAGATGTTCACGATCGATCCACGCCCCGCCTTCTGCATCAGCGGCAGCACGTGCTTCGTGCCCAGGAACACGCCTCGGGCGTTGATCCCGAAGATCCGGTCCCACTCCTCCACGGTGGTCTCGTGCACCGGCTTCAACAGGAGGATGCCCGCGTTGTTCACGAGCACGTCGACCTGTCCGTAGGTGTCATCGACATGGCGCATCACGTCCTGCCAGGCGCGCTCGTCGGACACATCGTGCTCCCAGAAGTACGCCTCACCGCCCGCTTCGTTCACCAGCTCAGCGGTTTCCTTCCCAGCCCCTGGGTCCACGTCCGTGACGACGACGCGCGCCCCCTCCCGGGCCAGCAGCACAGCGTGAGCGCGTCCCATGCCCATGCCGGCCCCGGTGACGACAGCGACCTTTCCTTCTACTCGCCCCACAACACACCTCCTGCGAACGACCTGCCATCTGTATCTACGGCCAGCCTGAGGCCCGGCCGCGCGCCCAGACAGAGTCGAACGTCCCATGCCCGCAACCCTGCGGCGAGTTGCTGGTTGCCGGCTGGCGTGTCGATGGCGCATCGGTGGGCGACGACGCCATCGATGCCCGGCATCCTCAGCTCATCCCTGCCCGTCGCCGCTCGTCGCTGCCGCCTTCGCACCGGCAGCCGTCGCGAGATGCCGGACCTTCGGGCACCCGACGGAACGCCCTCCGTCACATCGCGGGCACGCCCACACACCACTGGCATCCCCGCGCCACAAAGGGCCGCCGCAGCCCGGGCAGGTCTGTTGCCAGATGTTGCACTCGACCTGTGCGAGGCGAGCGGACGAGAGCGGGCACCCGTGGCCGTGGCACACGGGCCAGGCGGGGTCAGGGCGGATCGCGTCCTCCGGGCACTTCGACACGCACAACCCGCAGTCGTCGCAGAGGAAGGGGTCGATCGCGAAGAGCCCGAGGAAGCTGTCGGTCTTCGTCAGGGCGCCGGTGGGGCAGGCGTACTCGCATCCACCACATCCGATGCACGCGTCGACGAGGACTGTGAGAGCCATCAGGCGCTCGAGTAGTCGTTCTGCGGGTGCAGGTCGCGGAGCTCACCCATGCAGCTGTGGTGGACCCACGGGGCCACGTCGACCCGGTCGCTGCACGTGCGGTGCTGGTAGCGGTCCGTGGCGTCGTCCCACTCCCAGTAGCCGTAGGCGAGATCGAGGATGCGGGCGGCGGGTTGGCCGCAGGTGGGACAGGCGGGAACGGGCATGGGATCTCCTGGGTCAGACCGGCGCTGTGCGGCCGGCGGCGTCGACGAACTCCTGCAGGGTCTGGTTGAAGCGGTGGAAGCGGTCCTCGCCCATCGGGTCGGCTGCGTGCAGCGAGATCCGCTCACCGAAGAGGGTGAGGGTGTTGAGCGTCCATTCGTCGACGGCGTGCCCGTGAGTGGCGATGCTGTCGAACATGGCCTCCCACGACCCCACGTCGCCGTCGAGCCAGCAATCGGCGGCGCGCTCGTCACCGGGCTCGGCCGGGGCGACGCGGTCGCACGTGATGCCGTGGAACCCGAGGCTCACGAGGAAGTCCGGCTCTCCGCTTCGACGCATCCGGATGACGAGGTCGAGGTCGATGTCACCCAGGCGCTCATAGCGTTCGGCATCGGCCGCCATCGCAGCGGCGAGGGCCTCGAAGAGCTCGATCCGGTCGACGCGGGTGGTGGTCGTCATCGGTTCGCCTCCTGGCTCGCGGCTCGCAGCGCCTCGACGTCGATGCCGAGCAGGTCGAGCGGCAGCTTCGTGCGGTCGAGGCGGCTGACGCCGGCGCGCTCACAGCGCGCGAGGTAGGAGGTGAACTGGTTCTTCGCCAGCTGACGTTGCAGCGGGAAGCCGACCTCCTCCACCTTGTCGGCACCGCCGCCCAGCAGCAACGCCAGTGCGGTGCTCATGTCGGGCGCGGCGCCCAGCTCCACCATCGCCATCTCGCCGTGATCCAGCGCTTCCTGGATCTCGTCGGCCACGTCGGGGTCATGCTCGATGGCGTAGCGCAGGTGCAGCGTGCCGTAGGCCACGTGCCGGGCCTCGTCCTGCATGGTCATCCGGAAGATGCGCTTCTCGACGTCGGTCGGCGCGATCGCTTCCCCTTGGCGGAACAGGTCGAGGATGAACCCCTCGCCGAGGAGGTGGAGGAGGGCGGTGGCCTGCGTGTACGTCTTGGCTTCGAGGATCGTGCGCAGCAGGGTGTCGGGCCCCGAGCGCGACTTCAGCAGACCGCCGCCGTTGGCGAGGGCGCGCTTGCGGAAGACCTCGGAGTGGCGGGCCTCGTCCATGATCTGCGTGCAGAGGAACATCTTGGCCTCGAGGAAGTCGTGGTTCATCCGCCACATCCACTTGGCCGGGAGGTCCGAGGCGATCATCTCGATCTCGGACAGCGTCGTGCAGAGCTGGCACATCGCGTGCTCGATGTCGCTGGGGAGCTCGTGCAGGTCGCCCCACGGGATGTCGCGGGTGGCCGACCACTGCCGGGCGACCGCCTCCTCGTAGAGCTCGACCACGTTGTCCGACCAGACGTCGGACTTCGAGTTCAGGATGTACCCCATGTCGGGGGTGTCCTCGTCGACGTCGGCGCCCCGTGCCGCCATCGCGCGGTGGCGGGGGTGCTCGGGAACGTCGCCGTAGCTCCCGATCGCGATGTCCATCATCGTGAGACCCCGCGGCCCGGGCTTCGGGTGAACCCCCCACTCGCTGCGATGCCCGGCGAGCCAGGCCCAGTCGAGCTCCTGGCCCAGCGGGCTCGTCTCGGGCAGCGCCGGGTACGCCGTGCTGATGTCAAGCGCGATGGCCATGTCCCCTCCTGGGTCGTGCACCGTCCCCCCTCGGTCCGGTGCAACGAACGTAGATAGCGGCCGCTATCAGCAGTAGGGCCGAAGGTCCCGACTTCTGCGATGTGGCGAGGCACCAGCGGGCGGGTAGGTGAGCCAGCGGCGGTTCCCGAAGTCGTACAGCTTGCAGCTCCGCACCGCGCGCACGTAGTCGCGCACACGGAAGGGCCGATCGACCAGCGTTCCGGGGAGCGCGGCGTCGATCGCCGCCGCCGCCTCCGGGAGGCGGTGCCAGGGAATGCGCGTGTCCACGTGATGCGGGACGTGCACGAAGATGTTGTGGAACACGAGATCGAGGATCCGGGGCATCCGCAGGATCGTGGTCGACTCGGTCTGGGCCCGCCGGCGCGTCCAGTCCTGGCGGGTCCACCACGGAATGTCCGGGCCGACGTGGTGGACGTGGACCGTCCACCCGATGACCTGGCTGAACACGAGGAACGGGAGCGCCCAGAGCTGCGCCCAGAGCCACAGGCCCTGCACGGGTCCGGACCAGCGCCAGCCGAGCGCGATCGTCGCCACCGTCACGGCTGCTGCGAACGCACCCACGATCCGACGGTCGGCTCGTATGGCAGCAGCCTCGCGCCGCGGGGGACGAAACGAGATCATCTTGTTCCACCACACCTCGCGCAGGTAGTACATGCCGGCGCCGAACACCGACCACTCGAGTCGGTGCCGAAGGCGTTGCGCCCGGGTCATCGACGTCCAGTCCTCGAGCGTGGCCGGGTGCCACACGAAATCCATGCCCTGGCGGGCGGTGAAGCCGTGATGGACGCGGTTGTGACCGAGCTCCCAGGCTGACCGTACGTGCATCGAGGGCAGCATCAGGATCAGGGCGAGCCGGCGGTTGAGGCCATCCCTGGCGGTCAGCGCGTCGTGCGCGGCGTCGTGTGCGAGGACGAAGAGGCTGCTCACGAAGGCACCGGCGAGCAGCGTGAGCGGGACATCGATCCACCACCGCTCGGCGAGCGCGATTGCCCAGAGCACCATGGCGTAGGCCGCCACGTCACCGGCGACGGCACGCAGTCCTCGCCGGGTCGACCTTCGATAGCAGGACTCGGGGATGGCGGCTCGCACGGGGGCGAGCGATCCGTCTCGATCCGTCATGACGCCGGCCATCCCGGCACCCTACCGACCGGTCGGTAGGGCGGACAGGGGAAAAGGTCCCGAGACCCGGCGTCAAGACGGTCGGCCCGGTCGGGTGTGTTCGACGACGTCGCACCGGCCGCGATCCACGCCGACGTCGGCCACACCTCGAGCAGGTCTCGGAGCAACCGAGCTGCGCCGACTCGACCGCAGCAACGGAGGCGGCCGCCCGGTCCAACCGCGTGCGGCCTGCCTCAGCGTCCGACCGGCACGGTGGACGATCCGGGAACCAGACGATGGGTCCGTGCGTCTGACCGGTGTGCGGATCGTCGCCTCGCCCTGACGCTCGTCCTCGCCACTGCGTGCGGTGACGAGGACGAGGTGGCGACCAGCGACGACCCGCCCACCTCGGGAACCGGTGGCCACTGCGGCGAGGGCGCCGTGGCGGCCCGCCGCTGGAGTGGTTACTTCACCCGGTAGTTCGGCGCTTCCTTGGTGATCGTGATGTCGTGGGGGTGCGATTCGCGCAGGGCGGCGGACGTGATCCGCACGAACTGGGCCGTGGTGCGCAGCGCCTCGACGTCGGCGGTGCCGCAGTAGCCCATCGCCGCCCGGAGGCCGCCGGCGAACTGGTGCAGCAGGGGAGCGACGGGGCCCTTGTAGGCCACCCGGCCCTCGATGCCCTCGGGCACGAGCTTGGCGACCTCGTCGACGTGGCCCTGGAAGTAGCGGTCCTTGGAGAAGCTGCGGGCCTTCACGTCGTCGCCGGCCGAGGAGCGGTCGCCCATGGCCCCCATGGAGCCCATGCCCCGGTACTCCTTGTAGCGCTCGCCCTGGTGGACGATGACCTCGCCGGGGGCCTCGTCGGTGCCGGCCAGCATCGAGCCGAGCATGACGGTGCTGGCGCCGGCGGCCAGCGCCTTGGCAATGTCACCGGTGTGCTGGACGCCGCCGTCGGCGATGACCGGCACGCCCAGCTCGTCGGCGGCCTCGGCGCAGTCGGCGATGGCCGTGATCTGGGGGACGCCGACGCCGGCGACGACCCGGGTGGTGCAGATGGAGTTGTGCACGATGACGTTGTCCGCGATGAACGAGTGCGTCGGGCAGTCGATCTCGAGGTCATAGACCGGCACGGCGGTGCCCAGCTCGTTTCGTTCCAGCAGCTTCACGAGCTGGTGATCACCGAGGTGACGCTTCGCTGCGGTCACGTTGAGCCGGGACTGGTAGCTCGGGAGGCAGTCGGCGTCGGCGACGCCGGGCAGGCCTCCGGCCGTTCCGACCTCGAGCCGTGCCTCGGGCAGCGAACCGTTCACCTGGAGGCAGAGGAGCCCGAACAGCTCGGAGAGATCTCGGGAGGTGTTCCGGAAGCCGGTGCGCCCGTCGGCACCGATGTAGCCGTCGCTGTCGACGAGGCCATCGAAGAGGCCCCGCAGGTACTCCGGGTCGGTGCATCGGTACTGCACCGGGAGGTGCTTGTCAGCTCGCTTGCCGAACTGGGCGAGGAGGCGGGCCCACTGCAGGGAGTAGAGGTGGACGTGGTCGACCGAGCCACTGGGTGTGACTGATGGCATGACGCCGGTGACGCGCTCGATCGTCTGGACCACACGATCCCGGACGTGGGGCTCGCCGGCGCCGACGTAGATGGAGACCCGACCGATCTCGGAGTTCCGTGATCGTGCGATGAAGGCGTGGCCGTCACCGAGGAAGACGCCGAAGAGGTACCCGAGGTCGTAGCCCGACCCCACCGTGGTGGCGTACCGGTCGAGCTGCTTCTGCTTGCGCTGCGCGAAGTCCCGAAGGTCGATCTCGAAGGATGGAGGGAGCTCGAAGTCGATCGTTCGCGGGGCGAGGAGCACGGCCCGGTCCACCGAGCCGATCTCTTGCCACCCGATCTTGGAGGTTCCGAGACGCGTCGGCTGGGCCAGGGCCTCGGCGTAGCCGCGACTGCTGACGGAGGAAGCGGAGACCGTTGACAGGTCGCCGACGAGGAACCGGTGATCAGGTGTCGCCACCGTTGGCGCGGCCGACACGGTGTGGCGGATGCTCACGACGTCACGAATCCCCGTGCAGAACGATCGCTTCACGGTCACCGGCTTGCCGTCGCGGTTGATGACACGGTCACCGGCGACGATCTCGTCGATGTCCCGGTAGGTCGAGTCGGCCATGAGCACCCGGGTGCCGGCGGCGAAGCAGCCCGGCCCGATGCCGACCTTGACGGCATCGGCGCCGTTGGCCACGAGGGCCCGGACGGCCTCGGCGGTGGCGATGTTGCCGGCCACGACCTCGACGCTCCAGCGGGACTTGACCTCCTTCACCGTGTCCAGCACGCCCCGGGAGTGGCCGTGAGCGGTGTCGACGATGAGCACGTCGACCCCGGCCTCGACCAGCGCCTCGCAGCGGTCGAGCGCATCGGCACCAACGCCGACGGCGGCGCCGACCCGCAGGCGGCCACGCTCGTCCTGGGTGGCGTTGGGGAAGTCCTCGCGCTTGGTGATGTCCTTGATCGTGATGAGGCCGCAGAGCCTGCCGGCGTCGTCGACGATGGGCAGCTTCTCGATGCGGTTCTGCCACAGGATCCGGCGGGCCTCGTCGAGCGTGGTGCCGACCGGGGCGGTGACCAACGGCGGCCTGCGCATCACGGCGCTGATGGGCTGGTCGTGGTCGTCGACGAAGCGCAGGTCCCGGTTGGTGAGCAGGCCGACGAGCGTGCCGTCGCGGTCGGTGATCGGCACGCCCGACACCTTGTACTTGGCCATCAGGTCCAGCGCGTCGTAGACGTGGGCGTCGGCGCCGAGGGTGACCGGGTCCTCGATCATGCCGGACTGCGAGCGCTTCACCCGGTCGACCTCGACCGCCTGGTCCTCGATGGACAGGTTGCGGTGCACGATGCCGATGCCCCCGAGGCGGGCCAGCGCGATGGCGAGGCGGGCCTCGGTGACGGTGTCCATGGCCGCCGACACGATGGGGAGGGCGAGGCGGATGCCGGGCGTCAGCACCGACGACGTGTCGACCTCGTGGGGCAGGACCTCGGACTCGCCCGGGACGAGCAGGACGTCGTCGAACGTCAGTCCCAGCTTGGCGAACCGGGGATGGACGGCGTCGGACTGGTCGAATCGCGCTCCCATGGAGAGAGGGTAACGCCGTCGTGGGTACGGTCGGCAGATGACCGGCGACCACATGACCCCCGACGAGTTTCGCCGCCTCGGCCACCGGTACGTGGACTGGGTGGCGTCCTACTGGGAGCAGGTCGCCGACCTGCCGGTGCAGTCGACCGTGGCGCCCGGCCAGGTGTTCGCCTCGCTGCCGTCCGGGCCGCCCGCCACCGGTGCCGACGACCTCGCCGCCGTTCTCGACGACGTGGACGAGCTGGTCCTGCCCGGCATCACCCACTGGCAGCACCCCTCGTTCTTCGCCTTCTTCCCGGCCAACACGTCCGGTCCCGCGGTGCTCGCCGACCTGCTGTCGTCGGGCCTCGGAGTCAACGGCATGAACTGGTCGACGAGCCCGGCCTGCACCGAGGTCGAGATGCGGATGCTCGACTGGTTCGTCGACCTCCTCGGTCTCCCGGCCCACTTCCGCCACGGCCACGACGGTCCCGGCGGGGGCGTGCTCCAGGACTCGGCGTCGTCGTCGACGCTCGTTTCGCTGCTCGCGGCCCGGAAGCGGGTGACCGACGGCGGCGACCTGTCGACCCTCCGGGCGTACACCTCAGAGCATGCCCACTCCTCGGTGGTGAAGGGCGCACGGGTCGCCGGTCTGGCCGACGACCAGGTGCGGCTCATCCCGACCGACTCCACGTTCGCCATGCGCCCCGATGCCCTGGCCGCCGCCATCGAGGCCGACCTCGACGCCGGCCTGGTGCCGTTCTTCTGCTGCGCCACCGCCGGCACCACGTCGTCGATGGCCTTCGACCCCGTGCCGGCCATCGCTGCGATCTGCGCCGCCGCCGGCGTGTGGTGCCACGTGGACGCGGCCATGGCCGGCTCGGCCGCCGTGTGCCCCGAGCTGCGCTGGGTCACCGACGGGGCCGACCAGGTCGACTCGTGGTCGTTCAACCCGCACAAGTGGCTCTTCACCACGTTCGACTGCACCTGCCTGTGGTTCCGCGACGCCCGACCCGTGGTCGACGCCCTCTCCATCACGCCCGCCTACCTGCGCAACGACCAGAGCGAGTCGGGGGCGGTCATCGACTTCCGTGACTGGCAGGTGCCGCTCGGGCGCCGGTTCCGTGCCCTCAAGCCGTGGCTGGTGATGCGCCACTACGGCGCGGAGGGCCTGGCCCGACACATCCGGGAGCACGTGCGGCTGGGTCGGCTCCTGGCCGACCGGATCCTGGGCCATCCGGGCTTCGAGCTGGCGGCACCGCCGGCCCTGGACCTGGTCGTGCTGCGCCTGAGCGGTGACGACGCCGACGCCCGCACGACCGCGCTCCTCGAGGCCGTGAACTCCTCCGGCCGGGCGCTGCTCACCCCCACGGTGCTGGACGGCCGCCCCGCCATTCGGGTCTGCATCGGCCAGACCTGGACCACCGAGGTCGAGGTCGACGCCCTGTGGGACCTGCTTCTCGAGCTGGGCGCAGTGAGCTAGGAGGTCGCCAGGCCGGTGGCCTGGTCGCCCGCCACGGCTCGGATGGCGAGCACGGCGCGGCGTGCGGACGAAGAGCGCGCCGGCGCGCCCTGCTGTGGGGCGGTCACCTCGTCCGACCGGTCACGCCGCTCGCGTGACGGTCACGCGAGCCGGAGGGGGTGGATCACCGGCGACGGTCCGACCCGGTCGATCCGGCGCACGGCGGCGCTGGCGCTGAGCACGGCCTCGGTCACCGCTGCGCTCGACGGCTTCCCGTGGAGCCAGCCCTGGGCCATGTCGCAGCCGAAGGAGGCGAGCAGGTCGGACTGGGCCCGGGTCTCGACGCCTTCGCCGACGACCTTCAGGTGGAGGGCACCGGCCAGTCCGACGATGCCCTGCACCAGGGCCTCGAGCTGGGAGTCCTCCCCGAGGCGGCTGACGAAGGAGCGGTCGACCTTCACGATGTCCACCGGCAGGTCCCGGAGGGCGCTGAGCGACGAGTAGCCCGTGCCGAAGTCGTCGAGGGCGACGCACACGCCGAGGTGGCGGAGCCGATCGAGGCTCGTCACGGCATCGGGGTCGTCGACGAACGCGCTCTCGGTCACCTCGAGCGTCAGGGCGCTCGGCGGCAGCCCGTGGCGGGCGAGGGCGTCGGCCACCAGCGTAGGCAGACCGGCATCGAGCTGGCGGGGGGACAGGTTGACCGCGACCCGCTGGTCCGGGCCGGCGATGCCGAGGTCCCGCCAGCGGCGCATGTCGGCGCAGGCCCGGTGCAGCACGAACTCTCCCAGGGCCCGGATGTGACCGGACTCCTCGGCGACACTGATGAACGCGGCCGGCGAGACGGGGCCCCGCTCGGGGTGGTGCCAGCGGGCCAGGGCCTCGAGCTCGACGATGCGGCCGGTCGCCAGGTCCACGATCGGCTGGTAGTGGACCTCGATCTGCCCCAGCTTGAGCGCCTCGCGCAGATCGGCCTCGAGGTGCAACCGGTTGAGGGCCTGCGTGCGCAGCTCGGTGGTGAACAGGCAGACGGAGCCGGCGCCCATCCGCTTGGCGTCGTACATGGCGGCGTCGGCGTCGCGGAGCAGGCTCTCGGGGTCGGCGCCGGGCACGGCGCACGCGACCCCGACCGAGGCGGAGATGGGACGCAGGTGGGGTCCCTCGCTGGCCGGCTCGAGCAGGGCGTCGAGCAGGCGCTGGGCCACCTCGACGGCGTCCTTGGGTCGGATGATGCCGTCGCAGACGACGATGAACTCATCGCCGCCGAAGCGGGCGACCACGTCGTCGGGCCGCATCTGGGAGCGCAGACGACGGGTGGCCTCCAGCAGCAGCTGGTCGCCCACGTGGTGGCCGAGGGAGTCGTTGACGACCTTGAAGCCGTCCAGGTCGAAGAACAGCACCGCGATGCTCGCCGGGTCGTGCCCGGGCTGGCCCAGGCGGGTGCGCAGGTGCTGGACGAGCCGGTTGCGGTTGGGCAGGTCGGTGAGCTCGTCGTGCTCGGCCTGGTGGCGCAGGACCTCGGTCTGGCGGTGCGAGGTGATGGCCGACGCGACCTGGGTGCCGACCGTGCGCAGGATGGACTCCATCCGCTCCATGGACCGGGGGGTGGTCGAGAAGCCCACGCGCATGACCCCCACCATGTGGCCACTCCACTCGACCGGCATGACGATGCCGCAGCTGGACTCGGCTCGCTCCAGCCACCGGCGCTGCCGGGCGGACGCCGTGCGGCGATCGATCCAGAACGGCCGGCGGTCGCACTCGGCGCGGCCCCAGACGTCGTCGGCCAGCTGGCCGAGCGAACCGGCGGTCGACTGCACGCCGTCCGGGGTCCAGCGGTGGCGCTCGGCTCGATCGCCCTGCGCGATGACCAGGTCGACGCTCTTGGCACCGACGAGGCCGACGAGGGAGTCCGTGGCGACCGCGGGCAGCTCGGCGGAGGTCGCCCGCTGCAGCTCCTCGGCTGCCGACTGGACCGCGACCCAGATGTCGCGCTCGCCGATCACCTCACGGGTGTTCCGGTAGACGAAGAACATCTGGGCCAGCACCGGCGGCACGGCCATGAGGACGAGGGGCTCCCGGCCGGCGGCGACGGCGATGAAGATCGCCACCGAGGAGTTGGCGAACGCGAACAGGGCACCGAGGAGCAGGCCGGATCGGGCGACCTCGCCCACGGGGACCTGACGGGAGCGGGCCACGACGATGGCCACGGAGACCCAGTTCACCAAGAAGTAGACGACGACGGCTGCAGACAGGGCTGCCCACTCCTCGGTGGTGGGCACGAGGTCCGACACCACCACGTAGGCGGCAGTGCCGCCGAACGATGCCACGCCGAAGGAGAGCGAGTTGAAGGCGACCTTCAGCGCCGCACGACGGAGCAGCACCTGCTCGACGGCGACCACGGCGGCGCCGACGACCGGCACCCACCAGACCGGCAGCAGGACGAGGCCGGCGACGAGGGCGGCCTCGGACCACGTGAAGCTGTGGTTCTGCTCCCCGTGACGGAGATGGACCATCGGGAGGTCACCGAGGCCCAGCGCAGCCACCGTCACGAGGAGGGGGACCAGACCGGGGCGTCCGGTGGCCATCGACGCCGCTGCCGCCACGGCGGCGCCCCCGATCGCGCAGACCACGAGCACGAAGCCCCGCACGTCTCCGTCGCGATGGGCCGGCGGAGCGGTCGCTGTGATCTGTGTCGGCTCTCCGACCTCGGGCACCGGCGCTCCTAGCCGACGTCGACGGCGGTGGCGGTGGCGGTGGCGGTGGGCACCTCGCCCGGGATCCGCCGATGACCGGGTGGCGTGAGCCCCCACCAAGCGGTCAGGAACAGCTCCTCTTCGGCTTCGTAGGCGCTGGTCGTCCACGACGATCCGGTCCACGACGAGCCGGTCCAGGAGGATCCGGTCCACGACGAGCCCGTCCAGGACGAGCCCGTCCAGACACCGCCCGTCCACGACGATCCGGTCCAGGACGATCCGGTCCACGAGGAGCCGGTCCAGGACGAGCCCGTCCACGAGGATCCGGTCCACGAGGATCCGGTCCAGGACGAGCCGGTCCAGGAGGAGCCGGTCCACGACGAGCCGTTCCAGGCCTCGCAGCGGGCGTCGATCTCGCCCTGGATCACCTCGATGGTGCCGTCCTGGCCGCAGTCGGTCTCGATCCACCGGCCGCCACGGCTGGCTTCGATCGAGCCGGTCCCGGCCGCGCCGCCCTGCTGCCACGACGCGGGCCCCGGGTCGGCGGTGAGTGCTTCGCGGAGGTCGATGCGACCACGCCCCTGCAGGCCGGCTGCGGTGCCGCTCAGGGGATCGGCGGTGCCGGTGAGGAGCGACTTGACCTGGTCCGGCGTGAGGGTCGGACGGGCCTCCAGCAGGAGCGCGGCGACGCCGGATGCCACGGCCGCCGCCTGTGACGAGCCGCTGCCGCGGATGTAGCTGGGGCTGACGAGCGCCTTGGGGTTCTCCTCGGCCACCGTGGACCCGTGGGAGCGGGTGGAGACGAGGCGGCGGCCGGAGGCGACGATGTCGGGCTTGGCCAGGCCCTGGGCCGTCGGGCCGGTCGAGCTCCAGGAGACGCCTTCGTCGTCGGAGAGGCTGGCCGTCCCGTTGTCGTTGAAGGCGCCGACCGTGAGGACCAGCGGATCATCGGCCGGCTTCATGATGGTGCCGGCGGACGGACCGCTGTTGCCGGCCGCGACCACGACGACGATGCCCTGGTTCCAGAGCCGCTGGACGGCGTGGTTGAGCGGGTCGACGGCGGGGTCCTGCGTGGATGCCGTGCCCCATGACAGGTTCAGCACCTTGATGTTGAACTGGTCCTTGTAGGCCGACACCCAGTGGAGGCCTTGGAGGAGCGTCGTGACGTCGGCGGCGCCGTTGGCGCCGGCCACCTTGACGGCGACCACATGGGCGCCCGGAGCCACGCCGGTGTACGCGCCTCCGCTGCGGGTGGCGGAGTCGGCGCCGCTGCCGGCGATGATGCCGGCCATCACGGTGCCATGGCCGTAGGTGTCGACCAGCGTGCCCTCGCCCGACAGGTCGGGGCCGTGGACGATGCGACCCTCGAGATCGTTCATCTCGGAGATGCCGGTGTCGATCACCGCCACCCCGACGCCTGTGCCGAGGTAGCCGGAGCGCCACGCCGCGGCGGCGCCGGAGGAGCCGACGAAGGCAGAGGCCGTGGTGCCCTCGTCGTAGGTGAGCTCCTCGAACTCGACGTCACGGTCGAGGGTGATGGCCGCGACGCGGGCGTCGTCGGCCAGGTCGACGACGCGGTCGCCGGGGATGCGCACGGTGGCGCCGTCGACGATCGGGAGCGGGGCCACGACCTCGCCGCCGACCCGGGTGACGAGGGCACTGAGATCGGACCAGCTCACGCCGGTGCGGGCCTGGACGATCACGTCCACGGCCTCTGCCTTCGTCGGGATGCCGGGGTCGACGACGGCGCGGACGGTTGCCACGTGGGGTGCCGTGGTCGGCACCGCTCCCAGGCCGGCGGCGACCGCGGCGATGGCGACTACAGCCGCCAGGAGCACGCGTCTGGGCACTGCCATTCCACGCGTTGTTCCGAACCCACCCATGGGGGGCGCGATGGCTGCTGGCACGGCGTCTCCCTCTCCGTAGCGACGTCGACACTAATAGTGGTGGATAGTTCGGCGGTTCGTCGATAGTCCGAACGGGTGGTTCCCTGAGCACTGTGCGGGCGCCTTCCGGTGAAGGGCGGGGAGAACCGGGCCTCTCACTACACTCGCCTCTTTCCCTGGACCACCGACAAGGGGCGTCGCCACGTGGGTGAGATCGAGATCGGGCTCGGCAAGGCCGGCCGTCGCGGGTACGGGCTGGACGAGCTGACCATCGTCCCCAGCCGGCGCACGCGGGACGCCGAGCTGGTCGACCTGTCGTGGGAGCTGCAGGGCTACCGCTTCGAGCTGCCGGTGATCGCTGCACCTTGCGACTCGGTGGTCAGCCCGGCCAACGCCGTTGGCTTCGACGACCTCGGCGGCCTCGCCGTGCTGGACCTCGAGGGCCTGTGGACCCGCTACGCCGACCCCGAGTCGGTGCTGGAGGAGATCGCCGGGCTCGCCGACGACACCGCGTCGGCGCGCCTTCGCGAGCTCTACCAGCAGCCGGTCGACCCCGACCTGGTCGTCGAGCGGATCCGAGCCGTGCGGGCGTCCGGCGCCGTGGCCGCCGGGTCGGTCACGCCCCAGCGCATCGAGGCGCTGCTGCCCCGCCTGGTCGAGGCCGAGCTGGACATGCTGGTGATCCGCTCGACGGTGCTCTCCGCCGAGCACGTCACGAAGACCTCGGAGGACGGCGGCCAGCCGCTCAACCTCAAGACCTTCATCCGCCAGCTCGACGTCCCGGTGCTGGTCGGGTCGTGCACCAGCTACCAAGCTGCGCTCCACCTGATGCGCACGGGCGCGGCCGCGGTCCTGATCGGCGTGGGCACCACGGTCGACGCCACCACCGCCGACACCTTCGGCGTGGGCGTCCCCCTGGCCACCGCCATCGCCGACGCCCGGGCCGCCCGGATGCGCCACCTCGACGAGACCGGCGTCTACGTCCACCTGATCGCCGACGGCGGGATGCACACCGGCGGCGACGTGGCCCGGGCCATCGCATGTGGCGCCGACGCCGTCATGCTCGGCGCCCCGCTGGCCGGCGCCACGGACGCGCCCGGTCGGGGCCGTCACTGGGCGCCCGTGGCCGCCCGCGCCGACGTACCGCACTCCACGTGCGTGCGGATCCCCCAGCGGGGCACGCAGCGGGAGGTCCTCGTCGGACCGTCCGACTCCAGCGACGGTCGCCTCGACCTGATGGGCTCGCTCCGGGCCGCCATGGCGCTGTCGGGCTACGAGAGCCTGAAGGAGTTCCAGAAGGCCGAGCTCATCGTCTCCCCGCCGGAAGGCCGGGGGCGGTCGTGACGACCCCGTCCATCGGGCGCGAGTTCGACACGGTCCTCGTCGTCGACTTCGGCGCCCAGTACGCGCAGCTCATCGCCCGCCGCGTGCGCGAGGCCCACGTCCACTCCGAGATCGTCCCCCACGACATCACCGCCGAGGAGGTCCGCCGGCGGGCCCCGCAGGGGATCATCTTCTCGGGCGGCCCGGCGTCGGTGCACGCCGAGGGCGCCCCCTCGGTCGACCAGGGCATCTACGACGCCGGCGTCCCGATCCTGGGCATCTGCTACGGCGGCCAGCTCCTGGCCCGCGACCTCGGTGGCGAGGTGGCCAAGACCGGTCGGGGCGAGTACGGCCGCGCCGACCTCGAGCGCGCGGTGGTCGATCACCACTCGCTCCTCTTCGGCGAGACCAGCCCCGACTCCCAGGTCGTGTGGATGAGCCACTTCGACACCATCACCCGGGCCCCCGAGGGCTTCCGGGTGGTGGCCTCCACGCCGGACACCCCGGCGGCCGCGTTCGAGTCCACCGAGCGCGGCCTCTACGGCGTGCAGTTCCACCCCGAGGTCGTCCACACCCAGATGGGCCAGGACCTGCTGAAGCACTTCCTGTACGACGCCTGCGGCGCCCGCCCCACCTGGACGATGTCGTCGGTGATCGAGACCCAGGTGGCAGCCATCCAGGCCCAGGTGGGCCAGGGTCGGGCCATCTGCGGCCTGTCGGGCGGGGTCGACTCGGCCGTCGCCGCCGCGCTGGTGCACAAGGCCATCGGCCACCAGCTCACGTGCGTCTTCGTCGACACCGGTCTCATGCGCAAGGACGAGGGCGACCAGGTCGTCGAGACCTTCAAGCGCAACTTCGGCATCGAGCTCATCCACGTGCGGGCCGCCGACCGCTTCTTCGAGAAGCTGGCCGGGGTCACCGACCCCGAGGACAAGCGCAAGGCCATCGGCGAGCTGTTCATCCGCATCTTCGAGGACGCGAAGGGCGGCATCACCGACGCCGACTTCCTCGTCCAGGGCACGCTCTACCCCGACGTCATCGAGTCCGGCGGCGGCGCCAAGGCGGCCACCATCAAGAGCCACCACAACGTCGGCGGGCTGCCCGAGGACATGGACTTCGACCTGGTCGAGCCGCTGCGGGACCTGTTCAAGGACGAGGTCCGCCGGGTCGGCGAGGAGCTCGGGCTCCCCGAGGAGATCGTCTGGCGCCAGCCGTTCCCCGGCCCCGGCCTCGGCGTGCGGATCATCGGCGAGGTCACGCCGGACAAGGTCGAGCTCCTGCAGGAGGCCGACGCCATCGTCCGGGCCGAGCTGCACAAGGCGGGCATGGATCGCGAGATCTGGCAGGCCTTCGCCGTGCTCCCCGACATCCGCGCCGTCGGTGTCATGGGCGACGAGCGCACCTACGGCTACCCGTGCATCATCCGGGCCGTCACCTCCGACGACGCCATGACCGCCGACTGGGCCCGCCTGCCCTACGACCTGCTCGAGAAGATGTCGAGCCGGATCATCAACGAGGTGCCCGGCATCAACCGGGTGGCCTACGACATCACCTCCAAGCCGCCCGGCACCATCGAGTGGGAGTGACGCCCACCCTCAGCTGAGCAGGCCGCGCAGGCCGGCGATCCACGCCCGGCGCACCTGGCGCCGCGAGCGGCCGTGCGTGCCCGTGAGGAGGTCCCACGACTCGAACGACGTGAGCGTGTCCACCAGTGCGACGCGGTCGTCGGCGTCGGCCGGCAAACGCTCGGCGAGGTCGGGGGCGAGGTGCTCCCGGACCTGTGCCGCGAACGTGTGCCGCGTCTGGGCGAGCACCGTGGCGAGCTGGGGTTGGTCGGGGGCGCGCACCCTCGCCACCCGGGCGATGGGGTGGATGGCCTCGTACAGGTCGAGGCGGGCATCGACCAGCGCCGCGATGCGGTCGTCGAGATCGCCGTCGTCGACGGCGGGGACGTCGAAGAGGGGCGCGAACCGCTCGAAGTATCGCGACACGGTCTGCTGGAGCAGGTCGTCGAGGTTGTCGAAGTAGCGGAACACCGACGACACGGAGACGCCGGCCCGCTCCGACAGGGCGTCGACTGAGGGCGGCGTGTGGCCCTCGCTGATCAGCTCGAACATGGCCTCGACCACCGCGGCCCGGTTCCGCTCCCTTCGGGCTCGCCGCCCGTCGGCGATGACGCGCTCCTCCACCACGGCGACCATCGTACCGGCGAGGCCAGACCTGCGAGTGTGACTCGCAGAAGATATTGACAGTGGAACTCGCAAGTGTTTCCATGGCGGTCGAAGGGGGCACGGGCATGCGCGCAGAGGAGTTCCGGGGCCGCATCGGCCGCACGGTCGCCGAGTCGGAGGCGTGGTTCGACGAGCCGCCGCACCCGGGGGAGGCCGCGCCGAACGTGGTCGTCGTCCTGCTCGACGACACCGGCTTCGCCCAGCTCGGCTGCTTCGGCTCCGACATCGACACGCCGAACATCGACGCCCTCGCCGCGGATGGCCTGCAGTTCACCAACTTCCACGTCACCCCGCTGTGCTCCCCGACGCGGGCTGCGCTGCTCACGGGGCGGGCGCCGCACGCGGTGGGCATGCGCGCCGTGTCGAACTTCCGCACCGGCTTCCCGAACAGCTGGGCCACATCTCGAACCACGCCGCCACGGTGGCCGAGGTGCTCCACGACGCCGGCTACGCCACGTTCTGCGTGGGGAAGTGGCACCTGGCGCCCATGGAGCAGTGCTCGGCGGCCGGTCCGTTCGACCAGTGGCCGCTGGCTCGGGGCTTCGACCGCTTCTACGGCTTCCTCGAGGGGGAGACCGACCAGTTCCACCCCGAGCTGGTGGCCGACAACCACCCGGTCGAGCCGCCCGGCGGCCCCGAGGACGGCTACCACCTCTCCGAGGACCTTGTCGACCAGGCGCTGCGCATGATCGCCGACTCCACCGGCGTGCGCCCCGACCGCCCGTTCTTCGCCTACCTGGCCTTCGGCGCCACCCATGCGCCGCACCAGGCGCCGCCGGCGCACCTGGCCAAGTACCGGGGCCGCTTCGACGAGGGCTGGGACGTGGTTCGCGAGCGATGGTTCGCCCGCCAGCTCGAGCTGGGCGTGATCCCGGCCGGCACCCGCCTCGCGCCCCGCAACCCCGGTGTGGAGCCGTGGGATGAGCTCCCCGAGGACCAGCGGCGCCTGGCCGCCCGCCTGCAGGAGGCCTTCGCCGCCTTCCTCGACCACACCGACGTGCAGATCGGACGCTTCGTGGACGGCCTGCGCCGGCTGGGCCAGCTCGAGGACACCATCCTGATCGTCCTCGCCGACAACGGTGCCTCGCAGGAGGGCGGGCCGTACGGGGTGCTCCACGAGATGAAGTTCTTCAACGGCATCCTCGAGACGCCGTCCGAGGCCGTGGACAGCATCGACGACATCGGCGGCCCCCGGAGCCACACCAACTACCCGTGGGGCTGGGCCCAGTGCGGCAACACGCCGTTCCGCTGGTACAAGCAGAACACCCACGAGGGGGGCGTCCACGTGCCCATGGTGGTGCACTGGCCGGCGGGCATCGCTCCCGAGCAGCGAGGGACCCGGCGGGACCAGTTCGCGTTCGTGGCCGACATCGTCCCGACGCTGTACGAGCTCCTCGGCGTGGAGCCGCCGGCCGTGCGCCACGGCCTCGACCAGCTGCCCGTGACCGGTCACTCGTTCGCCGCTGCACTCGGCGATCCCGACGCCCCGGCGACCAACACCGTGCAGTACTTCGAGAACGCGGGCAGCCGGGCCATCGTCGCCGACGGGTGGAAGGCGGTCTGCAAGCACGCCCCGGGCGCCGACCACGACACCGAGCCGTGGGAGCTGCACCACCTCGCGGTCGACCCGTCCGAGACCGACGACCTCGCCGAGCGCGAGCCCGAGCGGCTGCGTGCGCTGGTCGAGCTGTGGTGGTCGGAGGCCGAGCGCCACGGCGTGCTGCCCCTCGACGACCGGACCATCGAGCTGTTCGGCGCCCGCTTCCGGCCCCGGTCGCCTCACCCGACGGACCGTCGCTACGTGTACCGGCCGCCGATGTCGCCCCTCCCGGGACAGGCCGGACCGGCCATCGCAGGTCGCAGCTTCGACCTCACCGCGTCGGTCACGCACGCCGAGGCCGACGAGGGCGTGCTGTTCGCCACCGGCACCGAGAACTCCGGGTTCTCCGTGTTCGTACAGGGCGGCCGGCTGGTCCTGGACTACAACGCCTTCGGCGACCACACGGTCCTCGAGTCCTCCGTCCCCGTCGCCGCCGGAGACGTGGAGGTCGCGGTCCGCCTCCGGCGCCTCGACGGCTTCGCCGGCACGGCCTCGCTCCTCGTCGCCGGCACCGACGCCGGCCAGGCGGGCCTCGCGCTGTTCATGCGGATGATCTCCTCCATCGGGCCGAGCATCGGCGGCGACCACGGATCGGCGGTGTCCGAGCGCTACGCCGCCCCCTTCGCCTACACCGGGACGCTCCACCAGGTCGTCGTCCAGGTCAGCCCGGAGCGGTACGCCGACGCCACCCTGGCCGAGGCCCGGGCGGAGATGTCCCGCCAGTAGCCGCCACCTCCCAGGAGCAACCGATGCAGACCCTGCGCACCCCCGACGAGGCCTTCACCGGCCTGCCCGACTTCCCGTTCGAACCCCGCTACGTCGAGGTCGACGACGGCGAGGGCGGCACGCTCCGCGTCCACCACCTCGACGAGGGACCGGCGGACGCCCCGCCCGTGCTGCTCATGCACGGCGAGCCCACGTGGTGCTTCCTGTACCGCCACGTCATCCCCACGCTGGTCGACGCCGGCCACCGCGTCGTCGCCCCCGACCTCGTCGGCATGGGTCGCAGCGACAAGCCCACCGAGCAGTCCGACCACACTTACGCCCGCCACGTCGAGTGGATGCGCCAGGCCCTGTTCGACCGCCTCGACCTCCGCGACATCACCTACTTCGGCCAGGACTGGGGCGCGCTCATCGGGCTGCGCCTCGTCGCCGCCGACCCGGACCGCTGCGCCCGGGTGGCCATCGGAAACGGCGGGCTGCCCACCGGCCACGGTCCGGCCAGCGAGGCCTTCCTCGCCTGGCAGCGGTACTCCCAGGAGACCGAGCACTTCCCCGTGGGCCGCATCATCGACGGCGGGTGCACCACGGCGCTGCCGCCCGACGTGGTGGCGGCCTACGACGCTCCCTTCCCCGACGATTCCCACAAGGCCGCGGTCCGCATCTTCCCCACGCTCGTCCCCACGTCGTCCGACGACCCGGCGACCCCGGATCAGGAGGCGGCGTGGCGGGTGCTCGAAGCCTTCGACAAGCCGTTCCTGCTCTGCTTCAGCGACTCCGACCCCATCACGCGGGGCGGGGACGCGCCGTTCCTGGCCAAGGTCCCCGGGGCGCGGGGCCAGGCCCACACCACCATCGAGGGCGGCGGCCACTTCCTCCAGGAGGACCGGGGGCCCGAGCTCGCCGGCGTCCTCGCCGACTTCATCGCGGCGACATCGTGAGCGCGGCGGCGGCCGGTCCGTCCTGCGACCGGTCCACGCCGCCGGGCGGCCGGGTCAGCTGACGACGGACAGGGCCGGGTCGAGCTCGTAGACGCGGTAGCCGCTGCGGATGACCGGCATGGCCACGTTGCGGACCCGCGTGCCGCCGGCGGTCATGCCGTGCTCCACACCGGCGTGGGCGTGGCCGTGCAGGGCCAGGTCGGCCCCGGCCCCGTCGATGGCCTCGGCCAGCAGGTAGCTGCCGAGGAAGGGGAAGATCTCCAGGCGCTCGCCGCGCAGGGTGTCCTCGACGGGGGAGTAGTGCAGGAGCGCGATGCGCACGTCGGCGTCGAGGTCGGCGAGCACCGTGCCCAGGCGGTCGGCGATGCCCTTGGTGTGGCGCACGAAGGCCTTCATCTCCGGCTCGCCGAAGTCGCTCGCGCAGGCCCCGGCGAAGCCTCCGCCGAAGCCCTTCACACCGGCGATGCCGACGGTGACCCCGTCGACGGCGATGACGGTGGACGAGCCCTCGAGCACCGTGATGCCGGCCGCGGTGAGCTCGTCGGTGATGGCGTCGGCGCACCCGGCGTGGTGGTCGTGGTTGCCGAGGACGGCGACCACCGGCAGGTCGAGCCCCTCGACCGCCTGGCACACGAGGGTGGCCTCGGTCACCT
Source organism: uncultured Acidimicrobiaceae bacterium (assembly GCA_964498565.1). GTDB lineage: Bacteria > Actinomycetota > Acidimicrobiia > Acidimicrobiales > Salinilacustritrichaceae > Salinilacustrithrix. Next base: position 1,287 of record CAZCJT010000007.1, on the reverse strand, counting down.
CTCCGTGTCGGGTCAGGTCGCCGGCGAGCAGCAGCACGTCAGCCTCCCGGTCGACCCCCCGCAGCGCATCGCGAAAGGTGTCGACGTTGTCGGGCCCGAGGTGGATGTCGCCCACCGCTGCGACCCGGATCATCGGATCCGCTCCGGCGTGTGCTCGTGGCCCAGCTCGACGACGTGGACGTCGTTGTGGATGCGCCGACCGGGGACGACCTCGCCGGCCACCTCGGCGATCGCCGTCCGGCGGGACTCGCTGCCCACCTGGCCGGCGAGGAACACATCGACCTCGGTCACCCGGACCTGCACGCCCTGCACGGTGCTGCGGGGGTCGGTGGCGATGGCCTGGCGCACGCGCTCGGCGAGGTACTCGGGGGAGTCGGCCGCGTCGCTCATGCCACCACGCCGCCGTGGACGGTGTCGTGGATCGCGGCGATGGCCGTGGCCGGCACCGCCAGGTCGCACGACTCGGCATAGATCAGCAGGCTGAGCACCCGTCGGGGCCCGGCCTGGTTGGCTCGGCGCACGAGGTAGTCCCAGTCGAGGTCGCACTTGGCGATGAGGGCGAGGGCGTCGTACCAGTGGTGGGCGGTGGTCTCACCGGTGGCCAGCGCCTTGATGACGAGGAGGTCCTCGGCCGAGATCACCCGGGCGCTGGCGCCCTTGTAGTCGCGCAGCTCGGCCCGCTGGAGCATCTCGTCGTCGAGGTAGATCTCACCGGACGAGCGGAAGATGAGGTCGACGAGCACCTTGCGCTTGAACGCCTTGGCCAGCCACGCCGGATCATGGATGGTGGTCTCGAAGCCGTCCTGCTCCAGCACGTCGAGCGCGCGCTCGACGTCCCCGGGTCGGAGGAAGACGTCGATGTCGTGGGTCTCCCGTGGCCGGGCCATGGCGAAGGACCCGATGCCCCCCATCAGGAGGTGGTCGGTCCCGCTCTCCTCGAGGCACCGCACGACGTCGTCCAGGGTGGCGAGCAGGTCCTGCTCGTCGGGCACGTGGCCGTCGGTGTAGTGATCGGTCGCACACGGCTGATCGAAGCGGGATGCTGGCACCCGCTGGCGATACCCGGGCGCCGGGGCCTTCATGCTGTGGCCACGCCGCCCACGCCGGGCGACATGCAGGCGCCTATGCGAGGGGGCGACCGAAGGGGAGCTCGTCGCGCCAGGTGCGCAGGAAGGCCTCGGCCTCCTCGACGGCGGCCAGCCACAGGCCCGGACCGTGCGACGCCAGGGAGCGGACCTTCTCCGCGACGGCTGCGACCGGGTCGGAGGCGCCGTCGGCGTGGGCGTG
>CAZCJT010000006.1:0-25202 GCA_964498565.1 uncultured Acidimicrobiaceae bacterium | reverse complement strand
TCGAGGAGCTCACCGAGCTGCCCCAGGAAGACGTCGAGCGCCTCATCGCCGCCCTGGAGGAGGAGATGCACGAGGCCGCCGAGGAGCTGCGCTTCGAGTACGCCGCGCGGTTGCGGGACGAGATCAAGGACCTGAAGCGGGGATCGGTCGCCGCCGGCTGAGGGAGGCGCGTCAGCCTGGCGCCGCCTCACTACGGTCGTGTTGTGCCAACGGCGGAAGTGGTCCCGGCGACTCCGGTGGCGGCAGGGAGCGAGCGGGACTCCGAGGTGAGCCGCCGCACCGCGGCACTGGTCCTCGCGGCACTGCTGGGGATCTTCCTTGCGCTCGGATTGGTGCAGGCCAGCCGGGATGCTCCGACGGTGGACGAGGCGGTCGATCTGACTGCCGGTCTGGTGGCAGTGGGCGATCGTGATTTGCGGATGAACCCGGAGCACGGGCTCCTCCACCATGTCGTGCCCGCGGTCCTGCCGGTCCTCGCGGCCGACCCGATCGTCCCTCGCACCGCGGCCTACGAGGACGGCGACTGGTTCGACTACACAGCCGACCTCATCGAGGCCAACACCGATGCGGGCGGTCTGGACGAGACCCTGTTCTGGTTCCGCATCGCGCCGCTCGTCGTGGGTGCGGCGACGGGACTCCTGCTCTACGCCGTGGCGGCGCGGTTCCTCGGCCGCAACGCTGGTCTGGTCGCCGCGCTCCTCTGGCTGACGACGCCGTACTTCCTCGGGTTGTCGCACCTGAGCTCGTTGGACATCAGCTTCTCCTGCGCACTCATCGGCCTCGTGCTTCTCCTCGACCGGTTCCGGGCGCTGCCATCGGATCGGCGGTTGCTTGCGGTTGCATGCGCCCTCGCCTGTGCCCTTCTCGTCCGTCACAATGCCGTTCTGCTCGTCCCGGTGGTGGCCCTCCTGGTCTTCGCGGCCCGCCATGGCGATCGCAGGCAAGCGCTCACGGGTGTCGCCATCGTGCTCCTGGTTCCGCTGGCACTCGTGTGGGGTGCGCACCGCGGGATCGACCCCGAGCCAGTCGACGGCCCACCGCGGGAGCGACTGGACGGTCTCATCGGGGCCGCTGCGAACGCCGGACCGGTGGAGGCCCTCGCCCTCGCGGTGCCCATGCCGGTCGAGTGGCGGGCAGGGTTCGCCTACCTGGCGGTCACCTCCGACGAACGACCGGCCTACCTGCTGGGCGACGCATGGGACGGCAGCCGGCTTGGGTTCTTCCCGATCAGCGCCCTCGTGAAGATCCCCATCTCCTTCTGGATGGCGGCGATCGCTGGGGCGGTCGGCTGGTCGCGCGCCGACCGACGCATCCGCCACCGGGCGCTCACATCGGTCGGGTCCATCGGTGGGATGGTCGCGCTGTTTCTCGTCCTCCAGCCACTGAACCTCGGGCTCCGTCTCGCGGTCCCCGTCCTGGCGCTGGTGCCCGTGGTCGCCGCAGGGTGCGTCCGCCTCGGCCGCCGGGTCGCTCTCGTGGTGGTCGGCATCGTCGCCACCGCTCAGGTCGTCGCTCTCGTGGTCTCACATCCGTCCTCGTTGGCATGGACCCCACCGCCCTTCACACACGGCTACCGGTACGTCAGCGACTCCAGCATCGACTTCGGCCAGGCCAACGAAGCCGTCCGGACCGCCCACCGCCGCGACCCGTTCGTCGCCGCCTCGTTGCTGGAGCCACGCGGCTACGAGGCCCTCCCCGGCGTGGTCGATGTCGCCGACGCCGACCCGGACGGCCTCATCGGTCGGATCGCTGTCAGCGCCACTGCGTTGACGGTGCTCGAGCGCGATGAGCTCTCCTGGTTGCGGGCGTACTGCCCCACCCAGGCGATCGGCGAAGCCGTGCTGATCTACCGCTTCGAGGAACCGCCGAACGTCGAGCGGGGGCCGGACACGCCGGCGGCCCCCTGCAGTGGCGAGCTCAGCCGTCGACCCTGATGTGCTCACGCCTCAACGGCCGTACGTCCCGCCGTTCGGCGGGCGTCGCCAGCGCGATCACGCTGATCGTGAGCAGCGGCAGCGTCGCTCGACCGGCTCCGAAGTCGTTCCCGATCACGTCAGCGTTCGCAACTGACAAGAAGGCGAGCTGCAGGACGATCGCCGGGCCGAAGGGATGGCGCCAGCCGGCACGCATGAGCGCTGCAGCTGCGGCGGTCAGGGCGAATGCCGCAGCCACGAACCCCCAGAGCTCGTCGCCCTCGAGCCATCGGTCGCGGACGGCGCCGACGAGGCCTGTCAGCGGCAGGGTGAGCTCTCCGATGGACTCCGTGCCCGGGAGCCGCCAGCGCAGGTACAGCGCCCACGCCGCCGCGATGCCCAGCGACCACACCAGGACGCGCCAACGCCTGCCGTCCCTCCAGTCGGCGAGGAGCCACCCCACCAGGACGACGGCGGCGGTCTCCCTGGCCAAGACGGCTCCGCAGGCCGCCACGATGGCTGGACGGGTGCGCCCGCGGACGAGCAGTGCGATGCAAGCGAGCGCGAGTGCTGCGGCCAACGTGTCGGCGACGGTCACCCGCAGCGACCACCACACGCCGGGGAACAGCCCGACGGCGGCGGCCGGCCATGGTCGCCCGCCCAGCGAGATGGCGATGGAGCCAACGGCGTACGACAGGAGTGCGATCGACGCCAGCCCCACGACCACGAACGACAGGATCAGCCCATCTCCGCCGCCAGTCGGATGGCCGAGCCACGCCAGCCACGGCAGCAGCGGTCGCTGGAGCCGGTAGCGAGGCCGGTCCAGGTGCGTGGCGGTCTCCTCGAGGTCGAAGGGACTCCGGGCGACGGCGTAGTACTGCTGACCGTCCAAGCCGACCGAGTCGGGGATGTACGAATCCCGAAAGTCCTCGCGGAAGACCTCGACGCTCGGACCCTGCAGCCCGGGCTGGACGAGGTTCAGAGGGTTCGTGCTGGTGCGAGCGAGGTCCACCAGCACCAACGCAGAGGCGAGCAGGACAGCCAGGAGGACGCCGCGTCGCAGATCCACACGTGCGGCCGTGGTCATCGCCGCCACCGACCGACGACGATCCCCGGGGTGGGAGCGTCCGTGACGTCGTAGCCGAGCGCCTCCAGGCCCTTCCGGCGTGTGTCCTCGGCGAGCACGATGTCCGGGCGGGCAGACCGGCCGTCGCAGACGTCGACCAGACCGGCGTCGTCGTCGGCCGCGATGAGCTCTAGGAACGGGCAGGGGAAGACGTAGATCCACCTGCGCTGTGCGAGGGGCGCTGCGAGCTGGTTGATGGCTGAAACCGAGGCATCGGCGGGAACGAGCGCCAACGTCTGGTCCAGAGATGATCCGTTCTGCCCCAGGACGTCGGGCACCTTGACGGCCACGGGGGCCCGAGGCGAGACAGGGGACTGCGTGGCCAGGGCCAGCGCGCAGCCGGCGACGAGCGCTGCACCGAGTGGCCGGCGTAGGTCGGCGCGCGCCGAACCGACCGCAGCAAGCGCACCGCCGATGGCGACCGGCGCCATCGCCGCCGCGTTGTGGAACCAAGGCAGCGAGACGCCCGGCCAGCTGGACAGGAGCAGAGGTGCGCCACCGACCAGCAGGGCAGCGAGCCACCGAGGCTTCAGGATGGCGACGAAGAGGACGGGCAGCAGCCAGATCGCGAGCGTTTCCCAGAACGATCGATCGGCCACGGCCGTGGCGATCCGCCACGGGTGCCGCGCCGCATCTAGGGGTGAGTCGCCGAGGTCCCGGTAGTAGCGATCGAAGGTCTGGCGAGCATCGCCGATGAGGTGCGGCACGAGGAGGCCCACGGCGGCACCCCCGAGACCGAGCACGGCGAGCTGTCGGCGCAGAGCGCTTGTTGCGAGGACAGCCACGCCGACCGCGACGAACGCTGCGTCGGCACGGCAAACGAAGACCCATGTCAGTCCCAGCAGGGCGATCCGACGCTGGCCCTCGATGGCGCCAACCAGCATCCAGGCGACTCCAGGGGTGGCGAGTGCGAGCGGGTGAAAGTCGAACGCTGCCGCTGCGAGGAGTGGTGCGGAGCCCACCGTAGCGACGGTCGCGAGCCATCGAGGCGCCCCCACCGCGCATGCGAGGCGGCGCATCGGCACGACGCTCGCCCCGAGCGCAATCGACTGTCCGAGCAGCAGCCAAGTCGGCGACGGGCGCAGCCAGTAGAGCGGGGCGAAGACGACGAGGACCGGTGATACGTGATCGGCGAAGATGCTGCCTCCGACGAAGCTGACCTCTGGCGCCCGACCGTTGGACAGGTGCCAGACAGCCTGGTCGAAGAGCCCGAGGTCGAGACCGCCGGCCCAGCCGTTCCAAGCGCGCCCGATCGAGATCACGGCATAGGCGCTGGCGACGAGGACAGCGACGGCGATTCCGCTGGGATCCTCGGGGGCCCGACGCACGATCCGGAGTCTGACATGAGGTCCGGGCTACCTTCGGGATGTGACGGATCGCCGCTCTCGTCGTGCCTGAACCACCCACCGGCGGGGCACTGGGTCGTGCGTCAGCTGACGTAGAGGCGGCCCGGTTCCGACGAGGCGCCTTCGTGGGGGCGATGTGCATGGCAGCGGTTCTCTTCGGGCTGACGTTCTCGCGCAATCCTGCGACGTCGTCATTCTCCTCTGATGACGGCGCCTACGGGCTCGAGGTCCAGACGCTCACCGCCGGGGACGGCTGGTCCGTCCCTCACGCCCTCGTCGAGGTCGACGGCGATGGAGTGACCTATCCCTACGTCAACAGCGCCGTGACTGACGCTGGCTTCTTCCCGGGTGCGCGGCACGCGCTGTGGTCCGGGGCGCTGGCGCTACCGGCCCGAGCCTTCGGCCCGCACGGTATGCGGCTGCTTCTCCTCGTCGGCTACGTGGTCGCCGTGGCGGCGACCGTCCGGCTGTCGGCCGCCGCGGGACGCCCAGGGACGGGGGCCGTGGCACTCGTCCTAGCCGCGGCGTCACCATTGTTCTTCAACACGTTGCAACTCTGGGCGCACACGCCTGCTGCGGCGGCGACCGCCGTCGCCATGGTTGGCGGGCTGCGCGTGATGGACCGACGTGGCGGATGGGTGCCCGTCGTGACGGTCTGTGCCGCTGTCGCGGTGGCTGCGGCGCTCCGAGGCGACGCGGCTCTGTTTGGCGTCGCCATCGCCATCGTCGTCGGGATGTCCGGCCTGCGCGCAAGGTCTCTGCGGACGGTCTCGATCGGTGCCCTGTCGCTCATCTGTGCGGTTGGTGGGTATTTCGCTTCGGGTGCCTTCGGCCGATCAGTCGTTGGGTCGGCAGCTGCCGTGGCGAGCGGCGAGTCCCGCGCGACAGGGTCCGGGGAGGGGCGGTGGCACGGCCTCGTCCACACCTTCTTCGGCGTCAATGAAGGCAACGGGCCGTGGGTCCTGCTGGCCATCGCCGCCATGCTCGTCCTGGTCGGTGCCTTGCTCCTGCGAGCCGGCAAGGAGGAGACGTCCGCGAAGCTCATCGCGGCGGCGGCGGTGGTGTGGGTCGTGCGCATCGTCTCGTTCGGCTCCTCGACGGCCACGGGCCTGATCGGTGCATGGCCGCTGGTCCTGCTGCTGTTCGGTCGCCGATGGGGCACCTATGGGCCGGGTGAGCGGAGGCTCTGCGCGGTCATGGCCTTCGGTGCCATCGGTGTCGCCGCGACGCAGTACGACGTGGGAGGTGGGGCGAACTGGGGAGGACGTTTCCTCGCTCCAGCGCTGCCGGCACTGGCCGTCCTGATCGCAGGGTCGCTCCCGGCCGTGCGGACACTGCCGGACATCAGGCGATCAGAGGTCATCCCGGCGGTCGGAGCGCTCGCCATCGTGTGCCTGTTGGGGTCGTGGACGCTCGACATGCGGGTGCGCTCGAACTTCGACGGGGTCATCGGCCGGCTGTCGACCGTCGAATCGGGAACCCCGGTGCTGACGTCTGCACTGCACGTCCCGCGGATGGACTGGGCGAACTACCCGGAGCGCCAGTGGCTGCTCATTCCGGAAGGGCCGAGCGGGGCCGACACGATGCGGATGCTGCTGGATCGCGCCGGGATCGAACGGGTCGCCTTCTACCTGACCTATCCGGATACAGCGGAGGCGGTCGCCGGTCGCTCCCTCGACTTCGCCGAGACGCACGCTGGACTGGTCTCTCGACCGACGATCGTCGAACTGGAGTAGGGCAATCGAACACCCGTTCCCCCTCGAGGTCCGCACTCGCCGCTAACCTCGTCCCCCGTGGCCGACAAGCTGGTGGTTCAGGGCGCCCGGGAGCACAACCTCAAGGGCATCGACCTTGAGCTCCCCCGGGACAAGCTCATCGTCTTCACCGGTCTGTCCGGTTCGGGCAAGTCCTCGCTGGCATTCGACACCATCTACGCCGAGGGCCAGCGCCGCTACGTCGAGAGCCTCTCGGCCTACGCCCGCCAGTTCCTCGGGCAGATGGACAAGCCCGACGTCGACTTCATCGAGGGCCTGTCGCCGGCCATCTCCATCGACCAGAAGTCGGCGAGCCGCAACCCCCGCTCCACGGTCGGCACCATCACCGAGGTCTACGACTACCTGCGCCTGCTGTTCGCTCGCATCGGGGTGCCGCACTGCCCCAACGACGGCACGGCGGTGTCCCGCCAGACACCCCAGCAGATCGTCGACCGGATCATGGAGCTGGAGGAGGGCACCCGGTTCCAGGTGCTGGCCCCGGTGGTGCACGGCCGCAAAGGCACCTACGACACGCTCCTCGAGGACCTGGCCAAGCAGGGCTTCGCCCGCGCCATCGTCGACGGCGACCTCATCGAGCTCGGCCCCGAGGTGCACCTCGAGCTCGAGCGCTACGAGATGCACACCATCCAGGTGGTGGTCGACCGCCTCGTCGCCAAGGCCGACATGGCCCGCCGGCTCACCGACTCCCTCGAGACGGCCCTGGCCCTGGCCGACGGTGTCGCCGAGATCCAGATCGTCCCCCGCGACCGGGAGCCCACCGCGGACGACACCCTGACGTTCAGCCAGCACTTCGCCTGCCCGACGTGCGGCATGTCGTTCCAGGACCTGGCACCCCGCAACTTCTCCTTCAACACGCCGTACGGCGCCTGCCAGGCCTGCGACGGCCTCGGCACCCGCTACGAGGTCGACCCCAACCTGGTCGTTCCCGACCCCGACCTGCCGGTCGACGAGGGCGCCATCGCGCCGTGGGCCGGCGGCCACTCGACCTACTTCCACCGGCTGGTGGAGGCGGTCATGTCCGAGGTCGGCATTCCGCCCGGCACCCTGTGGAAGGACCTGACCAAGAAGCAGGTCCAGTCGCTCCTCTACGGCAAGGGCGTCTCCAAGGTCACTGTCACCTACAAGAACCGCTACGGCCGCACCCGCACGTACAACGCCGCCTACGAGGGGGCCATCCCGTACCTGTCCCGCCGCCACAGCGAGGTCGACTCCGACTCGCAGCGGGAGCAGATCGAGGGCTACATGCGCGAGGTGCCGTGCCCGACGTGTGAGGGCAAGCGCCTCAACCCCACCTCGCTGGCCGTGCTGGTGAACGGTCTCAACATCGCCGACGTGTGCGACCTGTCCATCGGTGAGGCATCCAAGGTCCTCGCCGGGCTCGAGCTGTCGGAGCGGGACAAGATCATCGCCGAGCAGGTGGTCAAGGAGATCAACGCCCGCATGGGCTTCCTGCTCGACGTGGGCCTCGACTACCTGACGCTCTCACGCAACGCCGGGACCTTGGCCGGGGGAGAGGCGCAGCGCATCCGCCTCGCCTCCCAGATCGGCTCGGGCCTGGTCGGGGTCCTCTACGTCCTGGACGAACCCTCCATCGGTCTCCACCAGCGGGACAACCGCCGCCTTATCACCACGCTGCTGCGCATGCGCGATCTCGGCAACACGGTCATCGTCGTGGAGCACGACGAGGACACCATCGCCGAGGCCGACCACGTCGTCGACATCGGCCCTGGCGCCGGCGAGCACGGCGGCGTGGTCGTCCACTCCGGCACGTACAAGCAGCTGCTGAAGAACAAGGACTCCATCACCGGCCAGTACCTGGCCGGGAAGCGCTCGATCCCCATCCCCGAGCGACGCCGCCCGCCGTCTCCCGACCGCATCCGGGTCGTCGGTGCCCGGGCGAACAACCTGCGTGACGTGACCGTCGAGTTCCCCCTCGGCGTCTTCACCGCCGTCACCGGCGTCTCGGGGTCGGGCAAGTCGACGCTGGTCAACGAGATCCTGCTCAAGTCGCTGATGCAGCACGTGTACAAGTCGAAGCAGCCGCCCGGCCTGCACAAGCGGGTGGAGGGGATGGAGAGCCTCGACAAGCTCATCGCCATCGACCAGTCGCCCATCGGCCGGACGCCTCGGTCCAACCCGGCCACCTACACCGGCGTGTGGGACCACATCCGCAAGCTGTTCGCCGCCACGAACGAGGCCAAGGTCCGCGGCTACCTGCCCGGCCGGTTCTCGTTCAACGTCAAGGGCGGCCGCTGCGAGGCGTGCGCCGGCGACGGCACCATCAAGATCGAGATGCACTTCCTTCCCGACGTGTACGTGCCGTGCGAGATTTGCAAGGGCCAGCGGTACAACCGGGACACCCTCGACATCACGTTCAAGGGCAAGAACGTGGCCGAAGTGCTCGACATGCCGTGTGAGGAGGCGCTCGAGTTCTTCTCGAACCAGCCGTCCATCGCACGCCACATGCAGACGCTGGTCGACGTCGGCCTCGGCTACGTCCGCCTCGGCCAGTCGGCGCCGACCCTGTCCGGTGGCGAGGCCCAGCGGGTGAAGCTGGCGTCCGAGCTGGCCAAGCGCTCCACCGGCCACACCATCTACATCCTCGACGAGCCCACCACCGGCCTGCACTTCGAGGACATCCGCAAGCTCCTCACCGTGCTCTCCCGGCTGGTCGATCAGGGCAACACCGTGCTGGTCATCGAGCACAACCTCGACGTGATCAAGACCGCCGACTGGATCATCGACATGGGTCCGGAAGGTGGGTCGGGTGGGGGCCAGATCGTCGCCGAGGGGCCGCCGGAGCACGTCGCCACGGTCACGGGCAGTCACACCGGTCACTTCCTGGCGCCGATCCTTACCGGGCGGGGCTGATGGTTCTCGGCGGCAATTGCGTCAGCTGCTCTCGGGGAGCAGAGCGTGGTCTTCATGCGGTGCGTGGTTCTGACGACGGCGACCACAGGGTGCCCTGGAACTCCCGTCGCTCGTGCAGCGGAGGCCACCTACCGTGCCGACCCCGGTCGATGCATCTCGCATCGCAGATGCCGCCTGGAACCGGCCACCTGCAGGTCCGAACTTTTGTAGCGACCGTGCGAACGGACTTTGACGCCAGTGTTGGGTAGCTGGCGCTGACGCAGCGATATTGACTAGGTGCGGCCCCTGCCCGCACCTCCCGGCGGCCCGGCATCGGCGGCGGGCCTCGCAGTAGTGCTCCAGCGAGACTTGGTCACTGTGGACCGCAACCTCGAAAGGAGACATCTGAGACGTCTCCAGAGCGACGGCTGAGGCGGACGGAGACGCCATTTCGCTTGGAACCTGCGGTCAGCCGCGTCGAAAGTGTCTTTGTCGCCGAATCCGCCAAGCGTGCGGTGCGCCAAATCGATGTCCGTGACTATCACTCGCCGGCCCGCCGCCCGCGCCGCAAAGCACACGTCAGCGTCGTAACCGTGGAAGCCTTGGTAGCCCTCATCGAAGCGAAGGTTGCGGACGGCCCACGGCGACATCCCGAGGAACAGTCCGTCGACCATATCGACGTCGTGGGTGCCTCCGCCGAAGTCGACGACTCCCGCTCGGTCCTCGCGTACACGACCGTGCGTGTCGTAAACCCACCACTCGAGTGACGCCACCGAACTAGCACCAGTCACGCCGATTATGGCAACGTCGTCTTCGCTGAGGGCAGCACGCACCTTGTCAGCGAAGCCCGGGTCCAAGATCTCGACGTCGTCGTGAATCAAGACGACCGCTTCGAGGTCATCGTGATCGCCAGCGTGATCCAAGATCCGGTTGTAGGCCAGTGCAATCGACCGCTGGTCGAATAGCGCCACGACGACGTCGTCGGCAGTACGCAGCCTATTGATGCTGGGCTGGGCGATCTGGCCGAACTTGCCCGAGGGCCCTGCACACACTCCGTATACGATCATCGCCCTGTCTTTCGTCCCGCGGCAGCATCCACTACCGCCGGACGATCCTCTTGAATGGTCTTAACCACTGGGCTCGGCGGACTTGCATGGATCGCACGAGTTGATCTCTCAGAAGCGTTGCTCTTGGCGGCCGATCGTCTGTCCCGGGCCGGTACCTGAAGGAAGTGTCTATGAACGCCTGCGAGGGGTCTTTGGGCTCTGTGTAGTAGTAGAGCGCGAGGGATTTCCGTGTCACACCGGCGGGGCAGCGCAACGGTTCCGGGTGACCATGGAACGACCCTTGCGTGTCAAAGAGCACCGCCCGGCCAGCGAGAGGAGCTATCGTCCGAACGCTTGATGTGACCGACGCGTCCCACAGCTCAAGATCTCCACCCCAGGCCGCGTCCCAGCCCTCGTTGAGGTACACGAGCAAGTTCAGTCGTCTGTCGAGACCGAGCTGCGGGTGACGGTTGAAGTCCGCATGGACGCCGAGTCGCCCACCGACTGAGATCTGATGGAGTCCACCTCCCAGGAAGGTCGGATCCGAAATTAGGTTAGGGATGCCGGTCACGTCCGCAAGCCAACCCAAGGTCTCGTCCGAATTGAGTTGCTCGAGAACGCTGCGAACCGTTGGACCCCAACGCTGCGGGTCGGCGCTCGCGGATTTCAACTCCAAACGGTTGTCGAATTGAACCTCCATGTCGAGGGGTTTAGGGAACTCGGCGACGACAGCCCCAACCACCTTCGGCTCGAGGAAGGCGTCGATCACTGCGTGTGGAAACGGATCGGCATTCCGATACCGCAGCGCAATCGTTGAGGGTTCAGGCAGGTCCACGAGTCGCTCCATCGGAACAGAGCGTGCCACGACCGTGTCCCGGTGAACAGGTCTGACCCGGGCAGCGGGAGCCGCGGTGCTCGCTGGGGTCGAGCGTGCGCGCTTCGTCCAGCGTCGACATCTTGCCTGGAGTCCGCTGGGTTTGCTGCGTCCCGGGCTACACGGGCGAGGCCGCGGCATCTTCTCTGTCGGTCGAGCGGCCAGTCACTGCGACGTGCGTGCGGCGAGGAGTCGTCCGCAAGGCACTTGTACTTGAGGCCCTCGACAAGAACCTCAGACTCCGACAACGATACGATCTCGCCGTGAGAAGGCTTGCGACGCCCGCGATGTACGTGGGCGTCGTAGGAATCGTGCTGGCGCTCGGTAAGTACCATGCCTCGGCTGCGGGCGGTTACGACTTCACGACGTCGTCGCGCTTCACATGGTCATTTGCATACAGCGGCCTCCTTTGCGTGTCCGCCTATGGTCTCGGTCTCCCCGATGTACCTAGGACACTGCGCAGCCGTCTACCCACCGCGGCGGCTGCTGCTGGAATCGGTGCTCTCGCCATTTCGGTGGTGCAGCTCTTTGCTGGTGACGCTTTACTACCGCGCTTCGTGGTCTTCGGCGCAGCCACTCTCCTAGTGGTGTGGTACTACGCGATGTCCAGTCTGGCCGGGGCTGGCCGATCGTCACTCGAGCGCAGAGACCGCATCGTCGTGGTAGGACCCCCGGCACTGTCGGCGGAGCTAAGCGCCGAATTAAAGGGCAGTCCGGAGAAGCCTGCGTCCGTCGTTGCTGCGCTGAATGAATCCGATGCGATTGACGAGCGAAATGGCTGGTACCCCCTACTCGAGACGGTTCGATCACACGCGGCGACCGTCCTGGTCCTGAGTTCGCCAGCGCAGGCCGATGAACGCATTATCGATCAAGCAGCGATGCTGCACGAGACCGGCATACGTGTGCGTACCCAGTCGCTGTTCTATGAAGAGTGGCTCGGGAAGATCCCGGTAGCCGATCTCGGCCGGGTGTCTCTGTTCTTCGATATCGGAGAGGTTCACCGTATCCGGTTTGGTCGAGCGAAGCGTCTCGTCGACGTCGCAGCAGGGGCTCTCGGTGTGGTGGTGCTCGCCGTGACAATCCCGCTGGTTTTGGTGCTGAACCTCGTTTCGAACCGTGGACCATTGTTCTACGCCCAGGACCGCGTTGGTCGAGGCGGCCAGGTCTTCCGGATAGTGAAGTTCCGGTCGATGCGCAACGACGTTGGCGCCCCGAGCGACTGGACAGTCAGAGATGATCCACGCGTTACGGCGGGGGGACGGATCCTCCGACGAACGCACTTCGACGAGCTCCCGCAGATGTGGAACATCCTGGTCGGCGACCTCAGCCTGGTCGGGCCGCGTCCGGAACAGCCGCGCTACGTGGCGGAACTCGGGGACAAGCTCCCGTTCTACAACCTCCGGCACATCGTGCGTCCGGGCCTCACCGGGTGGGCGCAGGTGAAATATGGCTACGCCGGCGACGAACGTGATGCGCTGGAGAAGTTGCAGTACGACTTCCACTACCTGCGACGCCAGTCGTTGCTCTTCGATCTGCGAGTCTTGGGCCGCACGACGCGAGCGGTCTTGCGCCGCGAGGGCCGGTGAGCCAGTGGTCGACCCCGACAGCTTCATCCGAGAACGCGGACATCCCGAGCGGGTGCCTTGCGCAGGCGTGTCCGCGGTGGTGGTCGCGTTCCATCGCCCGGGGTCCCTGGACTCGCTGCTTGGTCAGCTCTGTCGACCCGATCTGGAGGTGATTGTCGTAGCTGTAGAAGCAGACCGAGAGGTTGCTGCCGTGGCTCAACGGCATCAGACGAGGGTGATCATGCTCGAGGGCAACCCAGGATTCGCTGCCGCTGTCAACTGCGGAGCGGAAGCGGCGTCCCAGGATGTCCTGGTGTTCATGAATGACGACCTGAGCCTGGAGGCGAGTGCCATTCTCAACATGGCAAACCTGGCGCGCGATCTCGACGCGGTTGTCGTCCCTGCCGTCCGAGGCGCCGATGGGTGCGACGAGCCGTCGTTGTTCGCGCTTCCGACCCCCAGGACACTGCTCCTCGAGTGGGCACTGATGCCCGATCGCCGACCCTCTTGGTTGCTTTGGCCGGCTCTGGAGAAGTGGCGCCGACCCGACGTGCTGTCGAGGGTCCAAGCTGCGGCCGCGACCACGGTCGCTTGTCCGAAGCACCTCCTGGAGGTGGAGCCGATGCCGACTGACTACTTCCTATACTGGGAAGAAGCCGAGTGGTTCTGGCATCTGCGTGAGGCAGGGGTGGATGTCTGGTTCGATCCCAGCACGGTCGTTCAGCACGCTGGGGGACGGTCGGACGTGCGGTCGCAGAAGTCGGTGCTGCTCGCTCGCAACGCGGTCCGGTGCGTCCGGCGGACGCAGGGCCGGCGCGCCGCTCTGCTCGCCTGGCCCGTGGTGATCCTCTGGAACCTGAGGCTCGTCACGCTGGCTGCGGTGCGACTGGGCGCAGCCCGAGGGAGTTCCAACCACTTGCGATCGCGGCTCGCTGGGCTAGGAGCGGCAATCGTCGCGCTGGTGGAAGTGCGTTGACGTCGGTCCTCTTCATCGACTGGCTCGGCCGTGGTGGCATTGCCCAGTCGACCGAGGCGTGGGAGATGGAACTGCGGGAAGCGGGCATCAGCTGTGCAGTCGTGACACGACCAGGGCGCGAGCTGCCCACTGCGAGAGCAGTGGGAGGACGGCAGCCGCGTTCCCGAGTAGGACAACATCACCGCGTCGTCCGTTCCGCCGTGCGCGCCATACGCGAAATGAGACCGCAGGTCGTCGTGATCCAGAACCACGTCCTTCCTCCGCTGGAGGTCGCAGTCGATCGCGCGGCTCGGGGTACAGGGTCGGCAGTGGTTCGCGTGGTGCACGACCATGTCCTGCACAGCCGGTCGTCGGGCTCGCAGATGGGATTAACCCGAGCGCTTCAGCAGGCCGACGTTGTGCTCGCTCATTCCCACTTCGTCGCCCGACAGCTCGAGCGCACCGTGCACCGGGACATCGGTGTCCTCCCACTTCCGCTGTACCGGGGCATGACCGCTGACATGCAGTGCCTCCCCGACGAGCTCGCGGGCATTCGGCCCCTCGCACTGCAGTTCGGGATCGTGAAACGCGCGTACAAGGGCACGGACGTCGTGCTGAAGCTCGCCGACGACGGTGTTGGACGGTGGCGATTCTCGGTGATCGGCGCCGGGGCGCCCGATAGCCGCAACGTCGTTTCCATCGATCATTACCTCGAGTCCTCTCAATTGGCCGCAGCGGTCGCTGCCGCCGACGTGTCGCTCTTCCCCTATCGAGCGGCAACGCAGAGCGGCGGCGTACTCCTCGCCCAGACCCTGGGGTCAGTTCCCCTCGCCACGGCGGTTGGCGGAATCCCCGAGCAGATTCGCGACGGGGTCACCGGCAGGCTGCTTGCCCCGAACGCATCGGTTGATGATTGGAAGACTGCTTTGCTCGAGATCGGCGAGCCAGGACGACGACTCGAGCTGGCCGCAGCGGCGCAGGCACATGTGCTGGCAAGCCACGAGACCTTTCGGCGTACCGTCATTGACTTGTTCAGAGGTCTTGGGGCGTGAGCATCTCCTGCGTCATGACTGTTCGCGGTGAGTCGATGGACAGGATCGAGCGCCGCATCAGGTCCCTCGAAGAGTCGGCCGTCAACGGCCTCGCTGGTGAGCTCGTGATTGCGGCTCCCCCCTCGGAGCAAGAGGCCCTCCGGGACTGCGTCGGTCGATCTGCGACGTCGCTCCGGGTATCCGTTGTCTCGAACCCCAGCGGGGAGCGATCGGCGGGCCTGAACGCAGCACTCAGAGCGGCCCAGTCGCCGATCATCGTACGAGTCGACGCGAGATCGTCCATTCGTCCCCGGCATCTCGCTGAGTACGAGACGATCCTGCGCGGCGACCCGAGTGTTGGTGTGACGGGCGGGCGACAAGTGCCGGTGAGTGAGAGCTCGCAGGTTGTCCCTCGGGCGATAGCGCGCACACTCGGCAACCCATGGACACTGGGCGGAGCGTCCTACCGTCGGCGGTCAGCCGTGGGTGACGCCGACACCGTCTATCTGGGCGCCTATCGCCGGAACGAGCTCTTGGCGCTCGGAGGTTGGGACGAGCGCTTGACGGCGAACGAGGACTACGACTTGTGCCGGAGATATGCAGCGGACGGGTTCCGTGTGTGGCTCGCTGACATCGACGTCGAGTACGAGCCCCGCGAGACAATCCGAGCGGTCTGGCGCCAGTATCAGTCATTTGGACGGGCGAAGATCGACTACTGGCGCCTCCGCTCCGAAGGCCCGCGAGGCCGCCAGCTGCTTGCGCTGAGCGCCCTTTGGGCCGGGCTCGTGTCGGCGCCGTGGGTCTTGCGGAGACGACGGCGTGCCGTGCTCGCCACAGGAATGGCGGCGGCCGGGTTAGCTGCTCTGGATTCCCGCAGCACGCAGACCGATGGCGCCCTCGTACGTGCCGTGGCCATCGCGCTGATTCCGTTGATTTGGGTGGCGTGGGTCACGGGCCTGGCAACCGGTGCCATAGTCGGGTGACTCTTCACGTGATCTACCGGGCGTCGCCCGGCATTGGCAAGAACCGGCCACCCGGTTTCTCGAAGGCCGAGTGCTTGTCGACGTTCCTTCGCTCTTTCGAGTCCGTCGAAGGGGCGCGCGTGACGTTCCTGGTGGACGGCGAGATTCCAGAGGACGTACTTCGAGTCATGACCGAGTTCGGGGAAACCATGCTGCTGCCCGGTGTCGGCAACTGCGGTTCCTACCTCCAAGCGTTGGACACAGCGATCTCGACCGAGGCTGGCGCGTCTCACATCTACTTCTGCGAGGACGACTACTTCCACACCGTCGATGCCCTGCGTTCTTTTGTGGATGCACTCTCGGAGGCTCCGCTGTCGACGTATCTCACGTTGTACGACCATCCTGATCGGTATCGCCGTGCCGATGATCTCGGCATCCCGGGCCCGCAGGTTTGCCTTCTCGCTGGGCGGCACTGGCGCTCGGTCGAGAGCTCAGCGATGACGTTCGGTTCTTCCCGTGAGACGATCACTCGAGACGCTCCCTTCCTCCGGCTGGCCGCGAGGTTCACTCACTATCCCCATGACCGCGCGATGTGGCGCACCCTCCAAGGTCTCGGGGTGCGGCGGCCCGTTCGTTGGCTCCGCGGTCAGCGCAAACTCCTGAGCCCGGTACCGGGGCTCGCGACGCACGTCGAAGACCAGATGATGAGCGAGGTGGTGCCATGGTCGGAGGTTCGGCAGGAAGCTGTTGCCTGGGTTGCTGCCACGGGTCTGCGAATCGACTCCGGATGGTGATCGTGCTGCCGCACCTGTCCGCGCATGCGTACCGTATGCGCTGATCGACTCAGCGATACACCTACGATCGGCCCGCGATGGTGCCATTCGTAAGGACGATGCTCCCGTTGATCGACGCCTCGGTCCGCCGTCGCCTCGCGGGTAGCGTCGTCGTGGCAATGCTGCTGGCAGCGCTCGAGGCGCTCGGACTGATCCTCATCCTTCCGGTAGTCGAGATCCTTGCGAGTGACGAGTCGAAAGAGCTCCGCGGACCCGTGCGTGCCCTCGCAGGTGCCCTCGGCGGGCCGGAGCCGATGGAGCTTGCGGCGATGCTGGGCGCCGTCGTACTGGTCACGTTCATCGCAAAGGGCGTCCTTGCGCTCGTGTACCTGCGGTGGAGCATCGGGACCGCCTTGGCGGCGGAGGCCAGGACCGCATCTCGCCTCCTGTCGGCGTATCTGGACGCGCCGTATGTCTGGCACCTGCGACAGGCATCGTCCGACCTTCAGAGTCGCGTCCAGGAAGGCACCCAGCGGGTGTTCCGTGACGCTCTCGTTTCCGTCGTCGGCGCTGCTGCGGATGTCGTGCTCGTCGTCGCCGTCTCAGGAGCGCTGCTCCTCGTACAACCGCAAACGACGCTCGTGGCTGCTGCGTACTTCGCTCTCGTTGCAGTTGGATATCAGAGGCTGATCCACGGCCGAGCAGCGATCGCTGGCGACGCGCTCGTGGCCGACGCCGGGCTCGCGTTCCAAGCTGTGCAGCAAGGACTGGACGGAATCAAGACGGTGAAGCTCGGTCACCACCAGCACTACTTCGTAGATCAGTACGAGAGCGCCCGCGAGCGATCGGTGCGAAACCTTCAGACGCTGATGCTCCTCTACCAGACCCCGCGTTACTACCTCGAGATCGCCTTGGTGCTCGGGGTAGCTGTCATGGCCATGGCCCTCTTTGCGACGGAGTCCACGACCGCTGCGGTCGCCAGCCTCGGCTTGTTCCTGGCTGCCGGCTTTCGCGTTCTACCTTCCCTGAACCGCATCACCATCGCCCGCAGCGCTGCGGAGTCGGCGGTATCGACGGCACGCCGCTTGATCGAAGACCTCGACTCCCTCGAGGCGGTCACGGAGGTCCGCCACGACGGTGACCTGCCCGAGTCGGCGGCGATTGAACTGGTGGAGGTGTCGTTCCGGTACGTGCCGTCCGAGTCGCCGATCCTCGATCGCATCAACCTCAGGATCGATCCCGGCACCAGCGTCGCGTTTGTGGGGGCATCCGGGGCGGGAAAGACCACCTTGGTGGACCTCATGCTCGGATTGCTGGACCCGACGTCAGGCACCATCCGAATCGGTGGCCGCCCGCTACCGGACGTTCGAGGCAGCTGGCAACGCGCCGTCGGCTACGTGCCGCAGGACAGTGTGATCCTGGATGGACCGTTTCGCTCGAACGTGGCCTTCGGGTTGCGGCCAGAGGAGATCGACGAGGACGCGGTTGCATTGGCGATCCGTCAAGCGCAGCTTGAGGATCTCGTGGCTGGCCTTCCTGACGGTCTCGACACGCGACTGCACGAGGGAGGTAGTCGGCTCTCTGGCGGTCAGAGGCAGCGGGTCGCGATCGCTCGAGCGCTGTACGGTCGGCCCACGGCGCTCGTTCTCGACGAGGCGACGTCCTCACTCGATTCGCACACCGAGGCGTTGATCACGGACACGGTGGATGGGCTCGCTGGGTCGATGACATTGATCACTGTCACACACCGGCTGAACACGGTGAGGCGTTGCGACCGAATCTTCGTTCTCAACCGGGGCGTCGTGGCTGCGAGTGGGACCTTCGATGAGCTTTCGGCCTCGAGCCCAACGTTCCAGCGATTGCTCCACACCGAAGTCGGTCCGACTTCCGCGCCGTAACGCGCGCTCGCCGATGGATCCAAGATCGGAGCGTGGAGCCGTCTCACCGTTCCAATTCCGGGGCAGCCCCCTTGCGATCCGTTCGCAGTGGTCGCTGCTGCACGCAGCGCCGTCAACCCATGAGGTGCGGGAGCGCGACACGTGTGGGGGTCCAGGCCGAGACGTCTTGCGATGCCCGCCGGCCTCTTCCCTTTCGTTCCTCTGCGGTCTACACATCGACAAAAGGCGGGACGACCTCGTAATCGTAACCGTGCACGAAGTCTGTGCCGGTGAAGCCGTGCTCGAACTCGGCCTCCACCAGCTCCGTCCAATTTCGGTCGTGCAGGTGACCCCAGTTCTGAACCTTCTCGAGCATCTGCTCCTTGGTGCGTACCCAGCTGTAGTGGTGGACCATGACATCCCCGCGAGCGCCCTTGACACCACGCCGACGAGGCTGCGGGGTGCCTCGGAAGAGGGCTTCACGTTCGGACGCTCCGAACTCAGGAACACCGTCGATGAGCGAACGCTTCAGGACCAGAACGGAATCCTCGAGAGACTTCGCCCGGTACGACGGCTCTCTGAAGTACCAGTAGCTCGCCAACTTCTGGGCGTTCCACCAACTGGACCGACGGAGCCCGAGCCAGCGACGGACGGCCATGCCGTCGAGTACCTCGTCGGCATCTGCGAAGGCGATCAAGTCTGTGGACTGCCGGAGCGCGACGTAGCCGGCGATGCGGGCCAGATTGTGGCGGTCGTGGGCCGGCAGGCTCATGTCGACGTGATAGCGGACGAAGTGCGCTGCCGGGAACTCCCGTGACAGAAGATCGACGTGCGCCGAATCCTCGAGTCGACCATCGAAGAGGCGATCACCGACCGCTACGACGACCTCCTCTGAGCAAAGGAGTGCTTGGCGGAGGTTCGGCCTTATGAACCGTTCGTCGAGTGAGCAGTAGCTGATTACGGTTGCGAGCGACTGCCGCAATGAAACGGTGGAGAGAGGTGGTGGGGACACCTGCAGGTTCTTCCTTCTGTCTTGCGCTCAGGATGCAGAGGAATTCGAAGGCGGAGCGTTCTTCAGGAAGAACCACCGCCGCAGCACACGGTCGACCAGAGACAGCTCCGTCAGCCGCTCTCTCCAGGTGTACGCGCCATTCGATCGGGCACGCTCTCGGTATCGGCGGAGATCGTCCTGTCGGGCAGAGTTCGCTGCGTCATAGGTGCTGTCGTTCGACGCCTTGCCGACCGTGGGATGCAAGTGCTCGACGATCGAGGTCGGAGCGGCCCCAAACGTCCGGCGTTGCTTCGCAAGAGCGACGATCTCATTGTCGACGTACCAGTGCCGATACCCCTCGTGGCACAGGACGGCTGGGCCGTCCCAAGAGGCCCCGAACGAGCGCACGTAGTCGCTGGCGATGAGCAGGTGGGTCCCGTGTCGGCCGGCCATGACCTTCCAGTTGGCCAAGTCATTCGTAGCGCAGACGGCGACGTCTTGGTGGACTGCGTGAGCGATCGCACGCTCGAGCCATTCCTCGTGGAAGACGACGTCGTCACCGACGAGGAAGATCCACGGAGCCACATCCGGGATCGAGCGCCAGGCATGGTTGGCCTTCTGTGAGAACGTCCCTGAGCGGACGAGCACGTTGCCGCCGTGCGCACGAACGGCGGCCTGCTCGACCTCGTCCCCCACCTCGCACACGAACCAGGCAGTGGCCGAAGGCGATGTCGCCCGAAGGGACTCCATGAACGGAAGCACGTTCGCCGGACGATGCAGTACCGGAACGATGACGTCGACGCGAGCGGCAGGCTTCACTGGCGGTGTCAGATGTTGCCTGCGAGACCAGTGCCTGACCAGTGCCCGAACGACGTCAGGTCGAGCTTCGGGAGAGGCAGTTCTCGCCAGAAACGGATCATCGGCATGACCCGGATGTCGTCGAACACCAGCAGCGCGCCGCTGTCGTGCACCACGGGCAAGAGCAAGCGCGTGAACGCGTCCTCGAAGACTCCGTCCTTGGGTCCGTCGATGAAGATGAGGTCGGCGGCCTCCAGGACCTCACGGTGCACCTCGAATACGGTGGGTTGCGCAAGGTCTCCCAGACGTTGTTCGACGCGGCCGCCCTCGAAATCGGCAGCACGAAGGGCCGTGTCCGCGAACGTGTCCCAGGGTTCGATGTCGAACGTCACCACGCGCTCGCACTCCTGTGCGAGGGTTACCGTTCCCAGACCCGTGAACGTACCGATCTCAACAGCCAAGCCCGGCGTCAACGTGCGGGCGATACCCAAGAGCAGTCGGTAGTGCTCGCCGGGCCAGGTGCTGATCCAGGTCCGATCATCGGCGGTCTGGCAGCGGTCCTCGATTGTTGCAGTATCCATCTCCATGGTGGCTGTCACGGCACGGAGCGCCGCCTCCAGCAGAGCACGAGTTGGCTCGGGTCGGAGATCGTGCGCGGTGCTGATGACCGAAACTTCGGCATGTCGCGCGCCGACGTCGATCGGTCTCCGGTGCTGGGGGTCGAGGGCCGATCGAAGACGGTCGAGCAACGGATTCTGCATGCTTCGACAGTAACTGCCGGGACCATCAACTCACTGAAGGTACTCCGGACTAGCCCGAGTGACCCTCAGCTGTGATCCGCAGCATCCGATCCAGCGCGATCTTGGCCGACCGTGCTGTGTCTGCGTCGACAGTGATGTGGTTCTGAACCCGACCTATCACGAGCTCCTCGAGGATCCATGTCAGGTGGGGCAGATCGATACGGTTCATCGTCGAGCAAGGGCAGATGAGCGGATCGAGCGAGACCACCGTCTTGTCCGGATGCTCGGCGGCGAGCCGGTTGACGAGGTGGATCTCGGTGCCGACGGCGATGGTCGTTCCGGAAGCCGCAGCTTCGACGGTCTTGATGATGAAGTCGGTGGACCCGACCTCATCAGCAACCGCTATCGCCTCATGGGGCGCCTCCGGGTGGAGCACGACGAGGCCGTCGGGGTGCTCGGCCCGGAAGTCGGCGACCTGCTGGGCCGAGAAGCGCTGGTGGATGCTGCAGTGACCCTTCCAGAGGAGGAACTTTGCCCCCTTGGCCTCTGCTTCGGTGAGGCCGCCGAGATCGCGCCGGGGGTCCCAGAGCTGCATCTCGTCGAGCCCATAGCCCATCGCTACGCCGGTGTTGCGGCCGAGGTGCTGGTCGGGGAAGAAGAGCACATTGTCGCCCTGAACGAACGCCCACTCGAGCACGGCTCGGGCGTTGGTCGACGTGCACACCGCACCGCCGTGGTGGCCGACGAAGGCCTTCAGCGCGGCTGAGGAGTTCATGTAGGTGATCGGGACGAGCCGGTCGATGTCGATGACCCGCTCGAGGCTCTCCCACGCCTCCTCGACCTGGTCGACGTCGGCCATGTCGGCCATCGAGCAGCCCGCGTTGAGGTCGGGGAGGATCACGTGCTGGTGATCGCCGGTGAGGATGTCGGCCGACTCCGCCATGAAGTGCACGCCGCAGAAGACGATGTACTCGGCGTCGTGACGCTCCTGAGCGAGCACCGACAGCCGGTAGCTGTCGCCTCGCGCGTCGGCGAACCGGATGATCTCGTCGCGCTGGTAGTGGTGGCCAAGGATGAAGAGACGCTCGCCGAGCGTCTCCTTGGCAGCGGTGATGCGAGCGACGAGCTCATCGTCGCTGGCATCGGTGTACCGCTCTGGGAGCGGTAGCTGGAGGCGGAGCATGTTGTCTGGTTCCCCCGATTTCGCAAGGGCGGAGAACCGATTGGCGGACGGCAGGGACAGCCCGGTCGCCTCTCCTGCGGGGATGTCGTCCTCGGTTCGGAATGGGTACCGGTGATTCCGGGCCGGTATGGGCAGCCTAACGCGACCGGTTCATATCACGCAGACAAGTCCTGTCATGCTCCCTTCGGCACACCGCAGCGTGCTGAGACCCGCCGGGAGGCGAGTGGGGTGGCCGAGGTTGATGCGGGACCCGCGGAAGGGTCTGCACGAAGTCCAAGCTGTCGCGCTCGTAGATGTGACCAGGCCGGAAACCAGCACAATGTCCACGACAGAGCGACGTCGCGCTGCGCCGAGGTCGTACGACCCACAATCTCCTGGGCAGACCCTTCAACGCTCGCCGCCGAACTGGCAGGGTTTCGAAGCCCGGCGCATACCTGCATACGCGCTCCACCACGTCAGTGGACCGTTACGGGGTTGGTGGCGGTCGGTCCTGGCGGCGATGCGACGCAAACGGGGAGCCCCGGTGACGGGCGCAAGCGAACCCGATGGCACAGACCAGCGGCACCGACGTTCGCCGTGCTGAGCTTTCGACCGGCGCGGCACTCGATCAACTCGGATCGGCTCGCCCACTTGCGAGTTCGGGCGTGGTCGCGCGTGCGATCGTCCGACGCTCCACAAGTCCTCGACCGAGGCCTCGGGCTGGTCGCTCCACGAGGTGGAACGACAGCGCGGCGGCGGCGACGGTCAAGGCGGTGCTCGCCATCACCTGGGGCCAGGAGAGATTCGCCAAGCTGTCGGGCCCCCAGGCCACGGCGATGGGGTAGTGCCACAGGTAGATGCCGTACGACAGCACACCGATCCGCACTAGTGCCGGGTACTCGAGGGCCGGCAGGCCGGTCGTCGCAGCCGCGACGATGATCACGAGAGCAGCCAGGTCGAAAGCTGTAGCTCCCCACATGAGCTGGCTCATCGACGCCGTTGCAGCAGCGACCAGAACGACGCCGGCGACGGACGCCGCCCACTGGGGCATTGCGAGTCCACGCCGAACGGCGTAGGCGCCGAGGCCGCCGATCGCCATCGACGAGAGCCGGGTGTCCGACCCGATGTAGATCCGCTCCATGTCTGCGCCCTCGAAGAGCAGCCACGTCCGCCACCCGGTCGAAGCGGCGAATATCACGCCGGCCGCCCACGCCGCGCGTCGGTCCTTCATCACTACGAGCACCAAAGGCCACAGGAGGTAGAAGTGCTCCTCGACCGCGAGCGTCCACGCATGGCCGAACGGGTGGATATCGACGCCGGACAACGCCGCCCAGTTGCTCATGTAGAGCAGCGTCGTTACCACCGCACCGTCGCCCACATGCCAGATGGATGTCGTAGCCACGAGCGCACACAGGAGGGTGACGGCCGGCAGCAGGCGCCACGCACGTCGTTCGTAGAACGAACGCAAAGCGACGGTCCCGGTGGCCTGACGTTCCTCGACGAGCAAGGTGGTGATGAGAAACCCGGACAGCACGAAGAAGACGCTCACCCCGACCGCGCCGGCATGCCCGAACGGACCGGGCCGGAAGTGTGCGAGGAGCACCGCCACACAGGCGACTCCGCGGAGGCCGTCGAGGCTCGGACGATAGCCCAACTGTTCTACTCTCGCCATCGCCACATCATCGCCCAGGGCGGCCCGCTCCGACAGGGTCGGAGGACCGTCCGGGGAGGCCTGTAGGTAGCGGAGTGCATCGCGATCGCAGTGGGCGGATCGAGCAGCAATGGTTGGCTGCGAGAATCGTGCCCCTGCTTGTCGTGCCGATCTTGGAAGCAACTTCGACCGCTCAATTCCCACACTGGCGGCCGGAAGAGATCGTCAGCGGCGCTCGCCAATAGCCTGGCTAGGTGGTCCAACGTCCCCCCGCCGGCACGATCCCGGAGACGTCCGGCTCGTACCAGTTCAAGGACGCCCATGGTCGGGTGATCTACGTGGGCAAGGCCCGGAACCTGCGCCAGCGGCTCTCGAACTACTTCCAGAACCCACGCAACATGCACCCGCGCACCGCGCAGATGGTGGCCACCGCCGAGACGGTCGAGTGGATCCAGGTCCGCAACGACGTCGAAGCGCTGATGCTCGAGTACAACCTGATCAAGGAGCACCGGCCCCGCTTCAACGTCCGGCTGCGGGACGACAAGAGCTACCCGTTCCTGGCCGTCACGGTCTCCGACGACTGGCCCCGTCCGATGGTGATGCGGGGCCGGAAGCGCAAGGGCACGCAGTACTTCGGGCCCTACGCCAACGCCTACGCGATCCGGGAGACCCTCGACCTGCTGCTGCGGACCTTTCCGCTGCGCACGTGTTCGGACAACAAGTTCGGCCGGCACGAGCGGATGGGTCGGCCGTGCCTGCTGTTCCACATCGAGAAGTGCTCCGGTCCCTGCGTCAAGGAGGTCGAGCCCGAGGCCTACAAGCAGATGACGGACGACCTCATCTGCTTCCTGGACGGCGAGACGGACGAGGTCGTCGCTCGGATGGAAGCCGAGATGGCGGCTGCGGCTCGAGAGCAGGAGTATGAGCGGGCCGCCCGCATCCGGGACCAGCTGGAGAGCGTCAACAAGGCGATCGCCAAGCAGCAGATGGTGGGAGATCGCGACGAGGACGTGGACGTCATCGGACTCGCCGAGGACGACCTCGAGGCGGCCGTGCAGGTGTTCTTCGTCCGCAAGGGCCGGGTGGTCGGCCGCAAGGGCTTCGTCGTCGACAAGGTCGAGGACCTGACGCCCGGTGCGCTGATCGAGCACGTCCTGGAGAGGCTCTACGACGACCCGCCCCTCGGCGTCCCGAAGCAGGTGCTCGTGCCGGCCATGCCGGACGACCCGGAGCTGTACGAGGAGTACCTCTGCGAGCTCCGGGGCAGCCGTGTGGAGATCAAGGTGCCGCAGCGGGGGGAGAAGGTGCGTCTCCAGGAGACGGTGACCCACAACGCGAAGGAGGCGTTCAGCCGTCATCGGCTGAAGCGAGCCAGCGACCACAACAGCCGGGCGCGGGCCCTCAACGAGCTGCAGGAGCACCTCGGCCTGCCCGAGGCGCCCCTACGCATCGAGTGCTACGACATGTCGCACTTCCAGGGCAGCGACTACGTCGGCTCCATGGTGGTGACCGAGGACGGCCTCCCGAAGAAGTCCGAGTACCGGCGCTTCAAGATCAAGGAGGTCGACGGCAACAACGACTTCGCCGCCATGGAAGAGGTGCTGCGCCGCCGCCTCACCGCCTACCTCATCGAGCGGGAGAAGCCAGCGAGCGAGCGGCCGGGCAAGTTCGCCTATCCGCCGCAGCTCCTCCTCGTCGACGGTGGCAAGGGTCAGCTGACCTCGGCCATCAACGTCCTGAAGGAGCTCGACCTCTTCGACGAGATCC
>CAZCJT010000005.1:0-25282 GCA_964498565.1 uncultured Acidimicrobiaceae bacterium | reverse complement strand
TCGGCCGACGCGGTCGAGCGGATGCGGCCGAGACCTCTGGCCGCCACCATGCGCACCTCGGCCCAGCGGTCGTCGAGCAGCGCAGCCAGGTCCGGGACGGCAGCGGCGAGGCCGGCATGTCCGAGCACGTCCGCAGCCTCGGCCCGGCGGAGCGGACGTCGGGATCGGAGTCGCCGACGGGCACGGTCGAGGACCCCGCGCTCTTCGAGCGCGTGCACGAGCGTCTCGCGTGCCTCTCCACGGAAGGTGCCGAGGCTCTCGAGCAGGACGCGATCGGCGGTACGTCCGAGCCGGCCGTGAGGCGCCGGCAGCAGTGCCTCGCCGGTGAGCAGCGAAACCACGTAGGGCCGGACGGCCGTCTCACGGTCGAGCTCTCGGCGGTCACGGTGGTCGCTCTGCCCCTTGCCCAGCAGCGCCACCGCCACGCACACGGCGATGGCGGCGCCGATCACCTGGGCCGCGACCAGCAGCCATGCGGCACCGGTCACGTATCAGGCTGGCGCTCGAGCTCGTCGACCAGGCGGGCGAGGGCCGTGTCGAGCCGTTGGATCGACGACCGGACCTCCCGGGCGGCGGCGAGCAGCCCCGGCATCTCGCCCGTCCCGTTGCTGTCTGCGGGACCGGGAGGCGCGGCTGCTGCGGCGGGGGCCATGGTTCCGCCGAGGAGCGCACGCACCCGGGACACCAGCTCCGCCGGGCTGAACGGCTTGACGAGGTAGTCGTCTACGCCGACGGCGAAGCCACGAATCACGTCGGCTTCCTGGCTCCGGGCCGTGAGCATCACGACCTTGGCTCCACGGGTCGTCGGGTCCTCCCGAAGGCGCCGGCACACGTCCGGACCGGCGAGCTTCGGCATCATCGAGTCGAGCACGACGAGATCGGGCGGGTCGGCCAGCGCCTTCGCCAGGCCCTCCTCCCCGTCCGTGGCGCTGTCCACCTCGTGGCCATCGGCCGAGAGCTTGCGGACGACGAGCTCGCGCACCAACTCGTCGTCGTCGACGACCAGTATCCGGCTCATCGTCGGCTCAGACCGTTCGAGCGATGGCGTCACGGAGCGCCACGGCCACCGCTCGCAGCTCCGAGGCACGTTCGTCATGGAGGGCACCGGCCCGCACCAGCTGATCGGCCTCGGCGGCCAGCTGGGCCGCCTCTGCGAAACCGTACATACCGAGCGATCCTGCCAACTTGTGCACCTCATCGGCGGCATCCCTGGCGTCGACAGCGCCGTCGCACGCGCCGAGCACCCGTTCGGCGCGCTCCAGCGCGACGGGGCGCATGCGCGTCCAGAGGTCGGCGAGCTCGGGATCGAGACCGGACACCGCCCGCTTCCTAGCCCACGTGGAGGTACCGTCGCACCCGATGTGCCGGCGCCGGGTCCTCGTGGTCGACGACGAACCGGACATCCGCTCCGTCGCCGGCCTCGCCCTCGACCGGGTCGGAGGGATGGACGTGATGGTTGCTGCGAGCGGCGCCGAGGCGCTGCAGCTGGCGATGGCGTCACCGCCCGACGCCATCGTGCTCGACGTCATGATGCCGGGCATGGACGGTCCGGCGACGCTGGAGGCTCTCCGGGCGGAACCCGCCACCGCAGAGGTCCCCGTGGTCTTCCTCACGGCAAAGGCCCAGGCCGCCGAGCTGGAGCGGCTCCTCGCGCTCGGTGCCGACGGCGTATTGGCGAAGCCCTTCGACCCCATGACCCTGGCCGCAGAACTGGTGGCGGTGCTGGGGTGGCCGTGAGCCGCCCGATCGGCTCCGTCCTCCGTCGCCGTGTTCTCGCGCTGGCGCTGGTCTTGCTCATGGTGGTGTTGTCCAGCGGCGCCGCCGCCTATGCCGGGCACCGCGCGTCGGATGACGCATTGCGTACGGGTCAGCAGCTTCAGGCGCTCGAGGCGCTCGTTCGCGGCATGGTCGAGTCCGAGACCGCCCTCCGCGGCTTCTTCATCGTCGGGCAGGAATCCTTCCTCCAGCCGTACGTCGAGGGGGCCGACGTCGCCAGCCGCTCGATCGCCGAATTGCAGGACGCGCTGGGCGGCGACGGTCGGCTCCAGCGGATCGCCAGGCTGCGCGAGGACTGGCAGCGCCAGTTCGCGCAGCCGATCCTCGAGCTGCTCGAGGGCAATCGCCGCGACGTTGCCGCCGACCGCTTCGCTTCAGGCGAGGGCAAGCGTCGGATCGACGAGATTCGCGTGTTGGCCGACCTCATCGGCGATGACCTGCGTCGGCGGCTCGACGAGCGCAACCGGACGGTCGATCGCCTCAACGCGCTCGCCACGCTCCTCGCCGGCGGTGGCGGCGCCCTGGTGGTCGCGTCGAGCCTCCTCCTCCTTCAGCGGCTGCGGCGCGACCTGACCGAGCCCATGCACGAGCTCTCCCGTGTCGCGGAGCGGCTCGGTGCCGGCGATCTCGGCGCCCGGTCATCGGCGGCCGGAGTGCGGGAGGTGGAGTCGGTGTCGTCGTCGGTGAACCACATGGCGGCGAGGCTCGAGCAGACGGTCGAGGACCTCCGGGCGCTCGACCGTCTCAAGAGCGAGTTCGTCTCGGTGGTGAGCCATGAGCTGCGCACACCGCTCACGTCGATCCGCGGTTCGATCGGGCTGGTCGCCGCCGGAGTGATGGGCGAGGTGCCGGCCGAAGCCAAGGAGATGCTCGACATCGCCGTCACCAACACCGACCGGCTGGTGCGCCTCATCAACGACATCCTCGACCTCGAGCGCATGGATGCCGGCCGCATGACATACGAGCCTCGCGACGTGCCGATCGCTGACCTGCTCGACGAGGCGTTGTCCAACGTCGTCGGCGCTGCCGAGGCCAAGGGGGTGGAACTGGTCGTGCGACCGGCGGCCGGGACGCTGCATGCAGACCCGGACCGGGTGGTGCAGGCTCTGACCAACCTGCTCGGTAACGCGGTGAAGTTCTCCTCGGCGGGCTCGGTCGTCGAGCTCGCCGCCGAGATGACCGAGCGCGAGGTCGTCCTCACCGTGGCTGATCAGGGCCGCGGCATCCCGCCCGACAGCCTCACCACCGTGTTCGATCGCTTCGCCCAAGTCGACGCCTCGGACGCCCGCGAGCTGGGCGGGACCGGCCTAGGGCTGGCGATCGTGCAGCAGATCGCCCGCCAGCACGGCGGGCGCACCGAGGTGAGCAGCGAAGTCGGTGTCGGCAGCACGTTCCGCGTGGTCCTCCCGTCGGTCGCGTCCCGGGAGGCCGGGCCGGCGGCGCTGAGCGATGGCGCTCGTGCCCTGGTGATGGTCGTCGAGGACGATCGGCTCCTGCGCCGCGTCATCGCCACGCAGCTCGCACAGCACGGCGTCGAGGTCGCGGAAGCCGCCGGTCCAGCCGAGGCGGTCGCCGTGTGCGTCGAGCGGCGCCCCGACGTGGTCGTGCTCGACGTGCGGCTGGAGGACTCGACCGGCTTCGACGTCGTCTCGGCCCTGCGGTCGCTGCCCGGCGGGTCCTCGCTGCCCGTCGTGGTCTACACGGCCTTCCCCCTGGACGAGGAAGAGGTGGATCGGCTCCGGCTCGGTCCGACCGTCGTCATACAGAAGGACCTGCGGGGCGCCGAGCGGCTGGAAGCAGCCGTGCTCGACGCTCTCGGCACCAGCGGTGGCGGAGCGGACAAATGACGCCCACACCATCGGAGGTCTCCGGCTCCGGACCGAGCGCCGTACGTGGCTCCCGCAGCCCGAACGCCGTCTCGGAAGACCACGAGCATGGGTGACCTGGTGGAGACGATGGGAATCGAACCCACGACCCCCTGCTTGCAAAGCAGATCGGAGGCCGTCCGGACGGTGTCGGAGCGTGTTGTCTAGTGCCGGCGTTGACCGCCGAGTTCGGCGCAAAGTGCCAGGTCAGCAGGGGTTTGGTCGTCCACTCCAATCCGATGCGGTGCCGACCGGGTCTTCACGATGCGTGCCCGTCGTCGCGGCATCGATGGCTACGTTCGTGGCTACGTCGCTCACCCATTCTGACGCCAGACGGACCCCTGCCGGCCGTGCAAGGACAGTGCGTCCACTCGGGCTGAACGCAGCCAAGCACGTCCGAACGTAGCCAAACGTAGCCAGCAGCCCGACGAACCACAGAGCGAAGGCTGAGACGACGCGAGGCGTCGACGGCCTCTCGGAGCTGAGTCGGACCCGCTCGGCGGGGTGCCAGGATGGCCGCGTGCGATTGATCTTCGACGACGAGGACGAGGACGCCTACTTCGCCACCCGGGAGGCGCTCCTCGACGAGATCGTGGAGAGCCTGAGTCCGCCGCGCAATGGCGCTCCTGATCCGGAGGAAGTGGCCGGAGCGGTCGGGGTGCTGTTGGACTGGCGGTGGAACTACTCGACAGGCCAGCTCGATGACTGGGCCATCGGCGATGTCGACGAGTTCCTCCTCGACTGGCTACCCCGGAAGCTGTCGGCGCCGCCCGAGGCCGGCGCCCAGATGTGTTCGGCCGTGGCCGACTTCTTCTCGCACATGGGCGCCCGCGACCGCTTGCGGGGCGGCCCCGACCACGCCGCCCGGCTCATCGCCCGGGCGTACGAGCTCATCGACGATGTGGTGGCGGCCATGGGCGACCCGGCCAACTTCGGCATGGCGAAGTCGATGTTCACCGCCCGCCTGACCGACACCGGCGGGAACCCGCTCCCTGACATCGGCGCCCTTCTCGAATCCGTCGCCGATCCCGGCGACCCCTCGTTCCAGGCCCTGATGCAGGAACGGATGGACGCGTTCAACGCCTTGCCCTTCGACGATCGCAAGGCGATCACCGACCGGATGCTGCCGGGCGGAGTGCCCCAGTCGCAGCGGCTCCGCATCCCCGTCGCGGACATCCCACCGACCGAGGACGAGCTGCT
The DNA here is from genome assembly GCA_964498565.1 of uncultured Acidimicrobiaceae bacterium. Lineage (GTDB taxonomy): Bacteria > Actinomycetota > Acidimicrobiia > Acidimicrobiales > Salinilacustritrichaceae > Salinilacustrithrix. The sequence goes on along the minus strand of CAZCJT010000005.1, from coordinate 20,441 downwards.
GGCCAGCCTGGGCGAGTCCCGGCTGCTCGCCATGGTCGAGGCCCTTGTCGACTACGTCGGCCCGAAGGGGATCGCGCTCACCCAGGCCGGCAACCTGCGGCTCGCGGATGCCGAGGAGCTCGTGGCGCGACTCGGCACAGACGACGAGTGCGAGCGGCGCCTGTCCTGGAGCGATGAGACCGAAAAGGTTCGCACCTCCACCGATCTCGTCCAGCTCACGCTCGTGTTCGACGTGGCCATCGAGGCCGGCGCGCTGGACCTGCTCAAGACCAAGGTCAAGGCTCGCCCGGAGTGGGGACCGGCTCCGATGGCCGACCGAGCCCGAGCGGTCATCGACGCGCTCCTGGCGATCGGTCTGACGTCGTCGCGAGCACGGTCAGAGCTGTACTTCCAGCTCGCGATCATGCTCGAGGACGGCATCCCGCACTGGCTGTCCATGGGACTGGGCAACGGCGTCGAAGTTGACGTCGAGATGGTGGTCGACCAGGCCGTCAACGTCGTCGACGACGCATTGCGCAGCCGGCCCCGGCTGTGGGCGACGGACGACTTGCTGCGCGATGCCGTGTCCCGCGAGGTCTCCGAGATGCTGACCGTGCTGGTCTTCGCCGGCCTCATCGACTGGCAGGAGCGAGCGGAGGGCGGCGGTCTCTACGGCATGCCCTACGAGCAGGGCGGATGGTTCCGGCTCACCCCGCTCGGACGGCACACCATGGTCGACCACATCCGCGATGCCGGCTACGACTTCCCCACCGTCGCAGACCTCTCGACCGCCGAGGCCGAAGACCTCGTCAACGTGGCGCTCGCCGAGGCCGGTGATCTCAACACGCTCCTGGCCCGGTGGCGTCCGGGCGACGGCACCTCGCAACGCGCCGCTGCGCTCGCGGCCTTCGCCATGGAGGCCGAGCTCCCCGAACAGCGTTTGACCGTCATGACGCTGCTCGATCTGCTCGAGCCGGTGACCGACGTCGAACCCGCGGTGCGCCAGATGCTCGACTCGGCCTGCGCCGGCCACGCGACCGCGTTCTTGCTCGACCACGAGCTCGCCACCCTCGACGAGCTGGGCTCGTTCTTCGACATCAGTCCCCTCGTCGACATCCTGGCCACCACGCTCGACGACCCACCGGTGTTGTGCGACCTCTTCACCCAGGCCGTCGAACAGGCCCACGGCGACCTGCTCGACGATCTGTGGCGTCACGACCAACCCGAGACCATCGAGGTCCTCGATACTCTCGGCCGACACCTGCCGGACAAGAAGCTCGCCAAGGCCTGCCGGAAGGCTGCGATCCGGCACCGGAGCTGGAAGGCGAACCAGACCCAACCCGGCGGACGCTGACGACCGTCAGGGTCGGACGTCGAAGGTCGTCGAGACGGGATGCAGCCATCCCCACTTCACCTCGAGCCGGTACTCGCCGGGCTCGACCGCATCGCCGCGGACTGGAACGCCACCGATCTCGAGATCGTCCGGGAGCGACGTCGGTTGGTTCCACAGGCGCTGGTCCCAGGTCTCGCCCACGCCCGTCCGACCGGACCGAGGCCCCCAGGTGAGGTTCTTCAGTTCCAGGGTGAAGACGTAGTGGCTGCTGTCGGCCACCAGGTCACCCTCGGAGTCGAGGATCTGCCACAACGGCTTGCCGTCGTCGGTGCTCATCGGGAGCACGCTGTTCGAGCACACGGTCAAAGCGAACTCGATGGACTCGCCCATCTCGTACGTCGCTCCATCGAGCGGTCAGCTCAGCCCTCAACGACCGCCCGACACTGCCGGCGATGAAGAGCCCGATCACAATGACCCCGGCGAACGAGAAGAGCGCCGCGCGGCGCGTCATCCCCACACCCCACATCGTGCCAGGTCGTCAGCTCGGACGAGCATCAGTCTGCGGAAGCAACGTGGGCTCCCCGCAGAGCCTCGGTCGCTTGCTTTTCGATCGATATCAATCGAAAACTGAGCGATCCGTCGGACCCTCGATCTCAGCGACCCGAGCTTGCCGTCTCGTCGAGTGCTCGGTGAAAGCGGTCGTTCTCCGGGCGCACGTCGGCCCAAGCCCCGCTGAGATGGACGATCCGCTTCGCCTCCGCCAACGGCACGCCGAGCCGCTCGACGGTGGCTTTGATCGACTGGGCTTGTGAGAAGCCTTCCTTGCGGAGCTCTTCGAGAACGGTGTCCCACAGGTGGAGGTCTGTGAGGAGATCGCCGGCGCGGCGGCTTGCATCAGCTGTCGTGCTCATTCGTCTCCTCCTCCTCGGTGAGAGAGATCGTGACCTCCACTGTACGACCGGGATTGGCTCCCGTGACCCGCGTTCCCCGGATCACCAACGAGGATGCTCCGCTGCCCTTGAACTGCTTCGGCAGTTCTCTCCGAGCAGCTCGGAGAACGGCCGGTGCCCCGACGGTCGCCGAGGAGCTGGATGCCGGATACACCGCGATGTCCTCGAGATAGATCACATCCCCCACCTGTCGGCGCTCGGCGAGCACCTCGATCTCCTGGCCCTCCACGACCACCGACCACTCGAACAGCTCAGCCATCAGCCTGCCCGCCGAGCAGCTCCTCGGGTTCGACCCGCTCAAGCCGGTCGACGCTGCGCGGGGGGCTCGCATCTTCGTTCGGAGGCGAAGACTCGTTGCGAGCGATGATCGGCTCGAGGTGGTCGTTCGCCTCGGCCAGTAGCTGGAGCGCCGAGTCGGGGTCCTGCTCGGCCAGGGCTTGGAAGCCGGTCGGGGTGAGCTTGACGAGATCGACGAGGAGGCCGGCCATCTGCTGGATGACCTCGTCGGCCGGCGTGGCCCGCTGCGCCAGTCGGACATCGCGCAGGGCGCGCCGGCGGAGCTCGAGCTGCTCGTCGAACTCGGGCCGGGTCACACCGCCGAGTGGCCAGTACACCGCCTTGTGGGTGGCGTCCTCGTCGGCCTCGGATGCGAGCAGCTCACGGATCCGGTCGACGAAGGCACCCCAACCTGTCGGCGTGCCGATGGCGATCGACAGCAACTCGGCGAGGTTGGCTTGCGCACCCTCAGGCGGGTCATCCGGTCCGGGCGTGGCGAGCGGCAATGACGTCATCGACGGCGGCGGGGTGAAGAACCACGCGAGCGGCACGTCGAAGCACCGGGCGAAGGCAGCAACCTCCCCGACGTCGAGGTTGCGCTTGCGCTCGCTGTCGAAGGTCTTCTCGATCGCCGACACGCCGGCCTGCCTCAACTTGTAGCCGAGGTACGGCGCCAGCTCGTCGCTGGTCTGGTCCTGGGTCCAGCCCTTCTCCTCTCGGGCGCGCCGGAAGTTGTAGGCGACCACCTGGTGGACGCTGACGGGTTCGATCTCCGGTTCGGGCTGCGCACGTCGACGGGCCATGGCCCGACTCTAGTACGAGATACTCCGATATTGCAGTCCTTGACTTTGATCTCAATGTTGCGCGACACTCCTGAGTCCGATTGGACCACTGTGAAAGGAAACTGTCGATGTTCGACGACCTGCCCCCGTTCATGACGGTCGAGCAGGCAGCGCAAGTGCTGCAGCTCGGCCGCTCGAAGACCTACGCCCTCACCACCGAGTGGGAGCGCACCGACGGACGGTCCGGCTTGCCGTTCGTGTGGATCGGCCGCCAGAAGCGAGTCCCCCGCGAAGCGATCGATCGCCTCGTCCGGGACCTCTTCGGTCCCGACGCCGCCTGACCGGCAACCGCAACCTCCTCGCTCGGGACCCGGCGAGGCATTGAACGGGTCCCCCTCCATCCCCGAGCCCGACGCCACGACTCGCGTCCGCTCCGCTGATCGGAGGTGCGGCCATGTCCTCCGCTGGCCACCCGTCCGCAGTCGACGGGACCAAGACGTCGAGCCACGACGCCGACGTCACTGACTGCTCCGACGCCGCGCTACTGATCTCCCGACCATCGCTCGCCTCGATCCGACGTCTGGGGACGACGGCGTGGGTCGTGCTCGAGGTACTCACGCTCGAAGCTGCCGCCGACGACGGCGCGCTCGTTGCGCGGACCTCCGCCCGATCGATCGCCGAAGCCGTGTCGGTGAGCAAGGACACGGCGGCGGGCGCGCTCCGACGCCTGGTCGACGCCGGGCTCGTCGAGCGACGACCGCAGTGCCGGACGGGCGGCCGGTTCGGCTCCGGGGGCTACGTGCTGCACCTCCCCGCCGGGCTCGCAACAGCAGTCCGGCGCCCGGATGAGACCCCGCCGCTGCCTGCACCCGCCGGCCGAACTCGACCACGACCCAGCCGGACACCGCGACCCCAACGCCACGACCAACTCACCCTCCTCGATCACCCCCAGGACCCACAGCCATGAACCCCAGCTCCCCGCTCCCGGCCCACCCTTCTCCCACCGTCAACGCCACCTTCTCCACACCCGCCAAGAGAACACACGAATTTGCATCCTCGGATGCGTCAGCGTCCCGGTACCCCTTCCGGGATGCCCAGCGGGACATCCCGGCCGGGCGATCGTCGTGTTGAGCTTGGGCAAGATCGCCAACCCGGAGTACGTCCTCGGGTCGATCGCCCAGAGCCCGGAGGAGTACTACTTCGGACACGGCGAAGCGACGGGCGTCTGGATGGGATCGGGCCGGGCGCGGTTCGACCTCGAGGGCGAGGTGGATGCCGACACCCTGCGCGCGGTGATCGCCGGCGACGACCCGGCCACGGGGAACCGGCTGGCGGCGAACAACCGCAAGATCGCCGGCTGGGATCTGTGCTTCCGGGCACCGAAGTCCGTGTCACTGCTGTTCGGACTCGGCGACCCGGAGCTCAGCCGGGTAGTGCGGGACTGCCACGACCAGGCCGTCGAAGCCGGGCTCGCGTTCATGGAACGCTCGGCGGGCTGGACCCGCCGGGGCAAGGACGGTGTTCGCCCGGAACGGAACACCGAGTTCACCTCGGCGGCGTTCCGTCACCGCACCTCCCGCGAAGGGGACCCGCACCTGCACACCCATGTCGTGACCGCCAACATGGTCCACAACAGCACCGGCGGATGGACCACCCTCGACGGCCGGGTCCTCTACCGGCAGTCCAAGGCCGGCGGCAGCATCTACGAGGCCGAGCTGCGCCGGCTGCTCACGCTGCGCCTCGGCCTCGAGTGGGGACCGGTGTCCGACGGCATCGCCGATGTCGCCGCCATGCCGAGCGAGGTGTTGCGGCACTTCTCGAAGCGGCGCGCCCAGATCGAAGCCCAACTTGACGAGCTCGGCTACTCCTCGCCCAAGGCCGCCGAGATCGCCGCGCTCGACACCCGCAAGCCCAAGGACCTCGGCACCAGCCCGGTCGGGCTGCGCGACCGCTGGGTCGACGAAGCACGGTCCATCGGCTACGAGCCCGACCAGTTCCCCGAGCTGTTCGACCGGGGCGCGCCCACTGTGCTCACCCCCGCCGACATCGAGGCCGTGCACCGCAAGCTCGAGAACCCCCACGGGCTCACTGCCGAGGCGTCGACGTTCAGCCGGTGCTCGGTGATCATCGAGTGGACCAACCACCTGCCCCAAGGACTCGCCCCCGCCGAGGTCGAAGCGCTCGCCGATGAGTTCCTCGCACGAGCCGAGGTGGTGTCCGTGTCGGGTCCATCGGACACGGGCGATCCAGCCACGGCTGGCCGAGCCAAGGCCGGCATCTACTCCACCCGCGAGCTGGTCGCCCTCGAGCAACGGATGATGGGCGACGCCGTGTCTCGCATCCACGACACGGCCGGCATCGTCGACGAAGCTCACCTCGCAGCGGCGCTGGCCGCCCGGCCGACGATCAGCACCGAGCAGGCCCGCCTCGTCGCAGCGATCACCACCTCGGGGGCCGGCGTCGACGTCGTCAACGCCCCCGCCGGCACGGGCAAGACGTTCTGCCTCGATGCCGCCCGGGACGCCTGGGAGGCGGCCGGTCACACGGTGATCGGCTGCTCGCTCGCCGCTCGGGCCGCCGCACAGCTCGAATCCTCGGCGGGCATCCCGTCGTCGACGATCGCCCGCCTGCTCATCGACCTCGACACCCACCGGGAGCACGGCGCCCTGCCCGACAAGGCCGTGATCGTGGTCGACGAAGCCGCGATGGTGGACTCCCGCACGATGATCCGCCTCCTCGACCACGCGCATGCCGCCCGGGCCAAGGTCGTGCTCGTCGGCGACCACAAACAGCTCGAGGAGATCGGCCCCGGGGGAGCGTTCCGCGGGTTCACCGAGCGGCTCGACACGCTGCGCCTGACCGAGAACCACCGCCAACGCGAGGCATGGGAGAAGGCCGCCCTCAAAGAGCTCCGAGACGGTGACCTCGATGTGGCCCTCGCCGCCTACCAGGACCACGGCCGCGTCGTGACCGCCGCCACCGCCTCCGACGTCCGCCAACAGATCGTCGCCGACTGGTGGGCCGCCACCGTGGCCGGCGAACACGCCCAGATGATCGCCGCCCGCTGGGTCGACGTCGACCAGCTCAACGCCATCGCCCGGGCCCGCATGACCGTCGACGGCCGCCTCACCGGTCCCGAGCTGACCACCGCGAACGGCGAACGCACCTTCCAGACCGGCGACCGAATCCTCGCCCTGCGCAACGACCGCCGACGAGGGCTCACCAACGGCAGCGTCGGCACGGTCACCGCCGTCGACCCGGACGCCCGGACCTTGACCGTGCAGCTCGACGCCGGGGCCCGATGTGAGATCCCGACCAAGTACCTCGACGCCGGCCACCTCGCCCACGGCTACGCCACCACCGCCCACAAGTCCCAGGGCCTCACCTGCGACCGGGCGCTGCTCCTCGGCAACGACGCCCTCTACCGCGAACTTGGCTACGTGGGCCTCTCCCGCGGACGACTCGGCAACCACCTCTACGTCGTCGGCCGAGACCGAGACGAGACTCCCGAGCACAGCAACCCACACCTCCAGCCGAACGCCCTCGAGGTCGTCACCGACGCGCTTCGCCGATCCCACGCCCAGCAGCTCGCCATCGACACCGCCGCGACACCTGACCGGGAGCCAGACCTGGGCGTGCTGCTCCGAGAGCGGCGTTCGCTGCGCGAGCGACTCGCCATGGCGCCGCTCGATCCGAGCACCGAACTCGCCGCACTCCGGCGCCAGCGATCTGACACCGCCGTGCTCCTCGACCAGGCCGAAGCCCGGCTCGCAGCCCTCGGTCCTCGAGGCATGCGGGAACGACTCGGCCGACCCAACCCCGACCGCGTGATCCTGGAGACAGCGATCGAGCGCCACCACGCCGGGGTCCAGCGCCTCGACCACGAGATCGGCCGGCTCCAAGGCCAGCACGACGACCACGAGGCGTTCAACGCCAGCCACCGGCCCCAGATCGAACGGCTCTCCGAAGTCGAGCGTCGCGCCGACGCGCTCCTCGCCCGGCACCTGGGTCGCATCGGGCGCAACCCGCCAGCTCACCTCGTCCGCGCCCTCGGCGAAATCCCGGACGAGCGCGTCTCGGCGTCGGCCTGGTGGCATTCGGCGGAAGCCATCGAGCAGTACCGACTGGAAGCGGGCTACGACGGCGACGAGGTCCTCGGCCCGATACCAGAGGACCCACGGCTCGCCGAGCAGCGCTCGATGGCGGTCATGACCATCCGAATGGACGGACTCGTGGTGCGAGACCCACCGGCCCGATCGCTCGGCCGTTCGCTCGCCTGATCGATCGCGGCGGACGGGATTCGGGGGCAGTCGACCATCCCATCATCGACCGGCACCTTGAGGGCGGTGCCCCACGTGAATATGTGTGTCCGATACGGCCCCGAATCGTACCGGCGGGCCCTGTGGGAGATCGCCCAGCCGGACACGGCCGAAGCGCTCGGACTGCGGCCTGGAGCTCTCGTCCTCATCGTCAACTTCGGCGACAACATCCCCCACGACCGACGTGAACGCCGGCGTCGAGGGGCCAGCGGCGTGCAGGACACCGGCATCGACCCGGGCCGCAACGGGACCATCGACTGCGGCGGCGGCGACATCGACTTCCATGACGATGCGCTTGCGGAACTCGCCGACGCCGGCATACGTCTACTCCATGTGGACTCCGGGCCCTACGAGCAGCACTGGCGGACATGGGCATCCCAGACCGGAGGCGCCTACGCCCGACTCGGCGGGCGTTCCCTGTCGGAGGTGATCCTTGAACTCCTCGCCCTCATCTAGGCGGCGACGCCGCCAACTTCTCGCCGCGGCCGTCGCAGTCGCTGCGCTGGCCGTCGCGTGCGGTGACGACGACACCACCCGCACCCAAGCTGCCGACCCGGCCCCGTCGGACGGCACCGACGGCCAGGCGGGTGAGGGCACGACGCAAGACACCGTCGGCGATCCTGTCGACGCGCCCCGCCCGTCGCTGCCGCCCGGCCCGAACGGCGCCGATGTAGTCGCACCCGACGAGCTCGCCATCGGCGGCGAAGAAACCGAGTACGTGCGCGACGCGGTCGTCACGGCAGGTGGGCAGCTCGTCGACAGCGACGCACCAGGAACGCTGCGCGCCCGGTTCGACGTCGGCTCCCTCGAGGAGCTCCTCCGCGTCCGTGACGAGCTGCGTGCCGCAGGCATCGACGCCACCACGATCGCTGTCCTCGACCCGGGCGACCTCGGCGACGGCTCCGACAACAACCCGGCTTGACCTCCGTGAGCCGGGGAGGACACCTGGACGCGATCAGGGAGTGCTGGTCAGGTAGGTGCAGGCACCTTCACGTCACGCCCTCCCTGGCTCGTGACGACATCGAGTTCCTCCTCTGCCGGCCCAACATGCCTCTCGAAGCGATCGCTGTCGCCCTCGACAAGGTCGCCGACACCGACCTGCGGATGCTGTCCCGCCGCACCGACAACTACCGGGCTGCGGGGCTCGCCGACCGGGCCGCGTGGGATGGGGCACGCACCGCGGACCGCAAGCTGCTCGCCGCCCGTTTCGCGAGCGGGCCATCCACACCGCGGCGCCAACCCCCGAACCCGCTCGATGCGCAACCCGCTACCGATCGAGGTGCAAGCCGAGGTGTCGCTTGAGACCATGCCGATCCGGGACTGCCCCTCAACGAGGGCGTTCGGATCACGAGCACGATCCGTGACGAGCTGCCCGTCAGCGGGCACACCGTCACGGCCGCGGCGCAAGACACTCCTTCGGCGTACACGTCCCCCTCGTCCCGCAACTGATCAGCGCGCACCAATATCAACGCCGCAGGTATCGGCGCACCACCCAAGCCTCGTTATCGACCTCGGCTATGCCTCGAAGCTACGCGGTGTCGGCCGCGGATAATGATGCCGGATCTGGGCGCATCTCGCACGCTGGATATCGCTCCGGTCCGTGACAGCCGCTCCGGGCTCCTTGCCTCGCTACCGAACATTCGCCGCGCATCTCCAAATGGTGCCCAGTACCCTGGCTTCCGTGGACGGAGTGATGATCGAGACTCGGCCGGGAGTGCGGAGCGGGAAGCCGTGCTTCGTCGGTACGCGCATCGCTGTCTACGACGTGCTCGACTACCTGGCGTCTGGCATGACGACCGGGGAGATCGTGGCCGACTTCCCCGAACTCACGCCCCAGCACGTCAGGGCGGCGTTGGAGTTTGCTGCGACGCGTGAACGTCGTCTCGCCTCGGCGTGAGGCTGCTGTTCGATCAGAACCTGTCCCGCCGGTTGGTCGGGATGTTGCGTGGCGCGTTTCCCGACAGCGTGCACGTGGTCGATGTCGAGCTCGACACGGCAACCGACCGGGAGATCTGGGAGTATGCCGGCGAGCACGACCTGATCGTGGTGTCGAAGGACTCCGACTTCCGGCAGTTGGCCTTCCTCTATGGGCCGCCACCGAAGGTCGTCTGGCTTCGCGTCGGCAACGCGTCTACGGCGCAGATCGCGACGGTGCTGCTCGACCACATGGATCGGATCGAAGTCTTCGTGGACGATGACGAGGAAGCGATGCTCGTCATCCCGGCACCCTCCGAGCGATAGGCCTCGGGGCATCCCGAAACGCGCGAGACATCCAGTCACCGGACCGTCCCCGAACGCCGGTTGGGTGGGACGGTCCGTCGGCTCCCACTGTCCCCGAATCCCGGTAGCGCGCGTCCCAGATCGTCACCTACGACGTGCACTCAGCTCGAGCCCTGCCGACGCTCAAGCAGGCCGTTCCAGGCCTCGACAGCGTGAGGCAGGGCCGGCCGGACCGAGTGGCGGTAGCCCTCGGTCGTCCTCGTGTCGACGTGCCCGGCGAGATCGGCGACCTTGACCAGGTCGTCGAGCTGGTCGGACACGAGCGAGACAAACGAGTGGCGGAGCTCGTAGGTGGTCCAGTCGTCGCCGAGGCCGGTGCTCTTGCACAGCGTCTTGAACGCGCGCCGCAGGTTGGACATCGTCATCGGCGTCCCGTTCCTGGTCGGGAACACGAAGCCCTCGTCCTCGTAGAGCCCGAGGATCTTCTGCTCCTCCCGGTGGTGGATCAGCGCGGCGACGAGCAGCGGGTGGAGCGCCATCCGGCGTTTACCCCGCTCGGTCTTCGGTGAGGCTTGGCCGACGTACTTGTCCTCGACCTCGAGGACGCGCTCAGCGATCGTCAGGCTCGGCTCGTCGGAGTCGATGTCGACGAAGGGCCACCGGAGGCCGGCGAGCTCGCCTGGCCTGAGCCCGCACATGAGCCCGGTCAACCACATCGCTGGGCGAGGGTCCTTGGGGATGCCCTTGGTGATCAGCTTCTCGGCCTGCTCGAGGGTGAGGCTCTTGCGCGGCTTCGACGGCCGGCGCGCTGGCAGCAGCACGTCCGCAGCCGGGTTGGTCTTGATCCGCCGGGCCCGCTGCGCGTGTTGGCACGCCTGGTTGAGGTAGTTCCAGGTCCGGTCGATCGTGCTCGTGGCGTACTTGTTGTCGGCCATGTCCTTGAACAGCGCCTCGAGTCGCTCGGTCGTCGTGCGGTCGACCCACTGGTGTCCGATCACCGGCCGCACGCTGGTGCCGAGGAGCTGGCGCGCGTTGGCGATGGTGTTCGGCGACTTCTGCCGGGCGTGGCGTGAGGTCCTCGTCGGCGCCACGTTCGGGCAGCCGGCCTCGAACCAGTCGTCGAGGACCTCGTTGAACGTGAGCTGCTTGGTGCGCCTCGGATCGGGCGCTTGCTCCTGGGCTCGCAGGGCGAGCAGCTCGTCGAGGTCAGCCTGGGCGTCGGCGCGCTCGACCCGCTCGACCTTTCGGCGGGTGCCGTCCGGGAAGCGGACCCAGGCCATCCACCGCTGCTTCGAATCGTTCCAGCGGACGCTGGGCTTCCTGGCCACCGCGACACCCCCGACGTAGCCAACTGGTCAAAAGGCTACGTCCAGAGTGGCTACGTCGGCAAGGCCCTCGTTGGTCAGAGGCTCATGTTGGGCCTCTGACCTGGGCTTTCTGAGTGGAGACGATGGGAATCGAACCCACGACCCCCTGCTTGCAAAGCAGGTGCTCTAGCCAACTGAGCTACGTCCCCGCGGGGAGTCCCAGGGTACGCCGCCCCCGCCGCACCGGCCCAACAGACCGACCGGTTGGCGACGGTGGTCGGCGACGTGGTGGCACCCGATGTCGGCGAAGTCGAGATGGGCTCGACCCTCCGGGACGTGACCGACGCAGTGGGCTCCGGCCTCCCGGACGGCCGGTCGGTCAAGGCGGTCTTCTCCGGCGTCGCCAACCCGGTGATCACGGGTGACCAGCTCGACGTGCCCCTGACCTACGAGGACTTCGTGGCGATCGGCAGCGGCATGGGATCGGCCGGGTTCATCGTCCACGACGACACCTCGTGCATGGTCAACGCCGCCGACGTGTACTCGCGGTTCCTCGCCGTGGAGGAGCAGCAGATGGTGTCGAGCGTGCTGCGGGCGTTCCCCGAGGAGTTCGCCGAGCACGTCGAGCTCGGCCGCTGCCCCCGGCCACGGTCGATCCCGATGCCCGAGATCACCGAGCTCGAGGGCGGCCGGGTCACCGACGACCAGTCGTTCTGGCGCAAGCGCCCCGACTGGACCTACGACCCGGAGTGACCATCCGGCCGCCCCTTCGGCACTGAAGGGCACCAGCACGCGACCGGCCCCGGCCCCCGGCGTCAGGTGCGGGCCGGGCGGAGGCGCACGGTGAACTCGCTGCCCTCGCCGGACGCCGACCGCAGGTGCACCTCGCCGCCCTGGGCCTCGGTGAACTCCTTCACGATGGCGAGCCCCACGCCGGTGCCCGGCCGCCGGACGGTGCCCTGCTCGACCCGGTAGAAGCGATCGAAGATGCGGTCGTGCTCTCCGACGGGGATGCCCTCGCCGCGATCGGTCACCGAGAGCTCGATGCGGTCGCCGGCGGCCCGCACCCGCACCGTGATCGTCGATCCGGCCGGTGCGAACTTGGCGGCGTTGGTCAGCAGGTTGACGAGGACGCGGGCGATGGCTGCCTCGTCGACCAGCACGAGCAGGCCGGGCTCGACGTCGACCACGACCTCGTGGCGCTCCAGCGAGACGGCGACGTGGCGGAGCGCGTCGTCGACCAGCTCGGCCGGGTCGTGGGCCCGCAGCTCGATCCCCAGCTGGCCGCGCTCGAGCCGGGTGAAGTCGAGGAGGTCCTCGATGAGCCGGTCGAGGCGCAACCCGGCGCCGGCGATGCGCTGCACCAGCGCCAGGCGCTGATCCGGCTCGGTGGCCTCCCAGTGGTCGACCAGCAGGTCGGCGAAGCCGCGGATCGCGGTGAGCGGGGTGCGCAGCTCGTGGGACACGGTGGAGAGGAAGTCGGACCGCAGCCGGTCGACCTCGCGCAGGCGACGTGAGGCCTCGCGCTCGCGGTCGAAGGCCGCCATCTGCACGGCCTCGGCCCGCTTGCGCACGCTCACATCTCGGATGGCCGCCGAGATGGTGACCCGGTCGCCGGTCTGCAGCGGGCTGAGCGAGATCTCGACCGGGAACTCGGTGCCGTCCCTGCGCAGCCCGTACAGATCGAGTCCCGCGCCCATCGGGCGGACCCGCGCTGCCCCGGCGTAGGCCGTGCGGTGGCCGGGGTGGTGGGCCCGGAAGCGAGGCGGCACCAGCACCTCCACCGGTCGGCCGACCAGCTCGCCGCGTCCGTAGCCGAACATCGCCTCGGTCTGGGAGTTGACCAGCTCGATCAGGCCGTCGGGGTCAACGATGACCATGGCGTCCGGCGCGGCGTCGACCAGGCCACGGAACCTCGCCTCGGCCGCCTTGCGCTCCGACACGTCGCGGATGGCGACCGACACCAGCCTCCCGGCCTCGGTCTCGATGGAGGACAGGGAGATCTCGGCGGGGAAGACGGAGCCATCCTTGCGTCGGGCGGCCAGGTCGAGGCCGAAGCCCATGGGGCGGGTGCGCGGCGCGGTCGAGTAGCCGGTGCGGTGGGTCGGATGGATCCGGCGGTGCTCCTCGGGCACGAGCACCTCGACGGCCTGGCCGGTCAGCTCGGCCCGGCCGTAGCCGAACAGCACCTCGGCCTGGCCGTTCACCAGCTGGATGGTCCCCGTCGCGTCGACCACGACCATCGCGTCGGGCGCCGCCTCGAGCAGGCCGCGGTGGAGCGACTCGCTGGCCTTGCGCTCCGTGACGTCCCGCGCGATCGCCGACGCCGCCGTGATGTGACCCCGGTCGTCGCGGATCGGCGACATGGACAGCGACACGGTGACCTCCGTGCCGTCCTTGCGGCGACGCACCGTCTCGAAGTGCGGGGTGGGCTGACCGGCGGCGACCGCCTCCAGCGCATCGGCCACGTCGTCGAGGCGGTCGGGCGGCGCCAGGATCGACAGCGGTCGACCGAGGACCTCGTCGGCGTGGAAGCCGAACAACGCCGTCGCCGCTCGGTTCCACGTCAGCACGGTGCCGTCGAGGGAGGTGGTCACGATGGCGTCGGCCGCGTGCTCGATCACGGCGGCGGCCCGGTCGGGCACCTCGCCGTCGTCGTGGAGCCGGTCGAGCACCTGACGCCGTCGCTCGCCGAGGTCGGGTCCCAGGGCGGTGACCGCATCGCGCACCCGGCGGACCAGGTCGCTGCCGTCGAAGGGCTTGGTCAGGTAGTCGACGACGCCGGCCTCCCACGCGGCCCGCTCGTCGCTGGCGTGGCTGCGGGCCGTCACCATGATCACCGGGATCCCAGCGGTGGACGGGTCGGCACGCAGCTCGGCGAGGACGCCGATGCCGTCCCCGTCGGGCAGCATCCAGTCCAGCAGGATCACGTCCGGCGCCATCTCGACGGCCCGGGTCACCCCGGTGGCGGCGGTGCCGGCCTCGACCACGTCGTACCCGGCGTTCTCGAGCTGCAGGCGCGCCAGCAGGGAGACGTCCGGATCGTCGTCGATCACCAGCACCCGCAGATGGGCCACCACCACCGGTCCTTCCCTCATCCGCCGGAGCGTCCGAGTCTGGCTGGCTGCACGCCCCGACACCGAAGCGGAGCCCCGACGCGCACGAGCACCCGCGCGTTGCGGGTGCTCGGTGCGAGACGGCGGGGCGTCAGACGATCTTGCCCTCGCCCTCCTGGTTGGCGCCACGCTCGGTGGACTCCTTGTACTCCTCCTCGATGTCGGGGGCGTTCTCGGCAGCTCGCTCGGCTGCTGCCTCCTCCTCCGGAGTGGGCTCCTCGAGCGTGCTCGGGTCGTTGTTGTCAGGCATGGGGCCTCCTGGTCGTGGGGGCGAGATCTCCTCGCGCGGGCCCGGTCCCTACCCAGCACCTGCCGTCGCCTTGTCCGCCCACCAGCCCCCGCCGGCGCACCGTCCCGTACCCTGGGCCGCACCGCCGGACCGGGGAGGGGCTCGTGCCCTCGTCATCGCACCCATCTCTCCTCGTCGCCGCGGCCGCGTCCATCGCCGCCGGGGCGATCCACGCCGCAGCCGCCGGCTCCCATGCCGAGCTCGCCACGCTGTCGATGCTCTTCGCCCTCACCGCCGTGGTCCAGGTCGGCTGGGGCGTCGCCGCCCTCCTGCGGCCCGACCCCGCCGTGGTCGGGGCAGGCATCGGCATCAACCTCGCCGGCTTCGGGGCCTGGGCCACCACCCGGACCGTCGGCATCTCCTCCATCGAGGGCCTCGAGGCCGGCCAGGGCGTCGGGTTCCAGGATGGCCTCGCCGCCCTCCTCGCCGCGATCGCCGTCGTCACCGCCGGGCTCTCGCTCACCTCGGTGTCCGTGCCGCGCGTCGCCAGGGCAGCCGTCCCTGCCGTGGTGGCGATGCTCGCCCTCGCCACCGTCCCTGCCATGGCGCAACCCCACGACCACGGCAGCCACGATCACGACGACGCCGCGGTGGCCGCCGGCGAGGTGGCGTCGACCGGAAGCGGCGACGTCCACGACGACGGTCATGGCGACACCCACGACGACGGGCACGAGCACGACGACAGCGACCACGGTGGGGCCGACTCCACCCCCACTCCCACGGAGGCGGCCCGCCCAACCGCCGCCGAGCTCGGCTACCCGGTGGGCTTCGTGGGCTTCCTCGACGAGGCCGAGACCCCCGCAGCCCGGGCCCGCGCCGAAGAGCTCATCGTGGAGACCACCGAGGCCATGGCGGCGTTCCCCGACGAGGCCGCGGTGCAAGCGGCCGGGTTCACGTCCATCGGCGACGGCGCCACCGGCTGGGAGCACTACATCAACGTCGGACGCATCATCGACCCTCGGGTCCTCGACCCGGAGGACATCGAGTCGATCGTGCTCAAGGTGAACCCCGACGGCACCAAACAGGTCGCCTCGGCCATGTACCTCCTGCCCTTCGGCGCCACCATGGCCGACGCGCCCGATGTCGCCGGCGAGCTCACCCCGTGGCACGACCACCAGGACCTGTGCTGGGACGGCGCCACGGTGGTCGGTCGCACCGACGCAGCCGGCAACTGCGCCCGGGGCGAGTTCCGTGCCACACAGCCGATGATGCACGTGTGGATGATCGAGCACGAGTGCGGGCCCTTCGCCGGCATCGAGGGCTCGCACGGGTCGGGCTGCGCCGACCACGGCCACTGAGGGACCGGGTCGATCGTGTGCGAGGCTCGGATCCGATGAGCACGGTCTCGAGCCCCTTCTTCACCGACGACCACCTGGCGTACCGCGAGGTGGTCCGCTCCTTCACCGAGAAGGAGATCGCGCCCAACGTGCACGAGTGGGACCTCGCCGGCGAGGTGCCCCGCGACCTGTACGTCAAGGCCGGGTCGATCGGGCTCTTCGGCGACGGGTTCCAGGAGGAGTACGGCGGTCACGGCCAGCGCGACGCCCTCCTGCGCCTCGTGCTCATGGAGGAGCTGTGCCGGGCCGGCTCGGGCGGCGTGGTCGCCGCGCTGTTCTCGAACTACATCGGCCTGCCGCCGATCCAGCGCTTCGGCTCCGAGGAGATGAAGGCCCGGGTCATCGCGCCGTGCATGACCGGCGAGAAGATCGCCGCCCTCGCCATCACCGAGCCCTCGGGCGGTTCCGACGTCGCCCGCCTCCGCACCACCGCACGACGGGAGGGCGACGAGTACGTCGTGAACGGGTCCAAGACCTTCATCACCTCGGGCATGCGGGCCGACTTCTTCGCCACCGCCGTGCGCACGGGCGGCGAGGGGCCGGCCGGCATCTCCATGCTGCTCATCGAGGGCGACCGGCCCGGGGTCGACCGCACCAAGCTCGACAAGATGGGCTGGCTGGCGTCCGACACCGCCACCCTCTACTTCGACGACGTGCGCGTCCCGGTGGAGAACCTCATCACCGAGGAGAACGCCGGCTTCTCCGCCATCGTCAACAACTTCAACGCCGAGCGCATCGACCTGGCCGTGCAGTCCACCGCCTTCAGCCGGGTGTGCTTCGACGAGGCCGTGGCGTGGGCTCGAGAGCGCGAGACGTTCGGCAAGCGCCTGGCCGACCACCAGGTGATCCGCCACAAGCTGGCCGAGATGGACCGGATGATCAACGCCTCCAAGGCGTGGCTCGAGCTGCTGTCGTGGCGGTTGAACCAGGGCGACAACCCGGTGGCCGAGATCGCCGAAGCCAAGGTCAACGCCACGCTGTGCTTCGAGGCGTGCGCCCGTGAGGCGGCCCAGATCCTCGGCGGCGCCAGCTACCTGCGGGGCGACACCGTCGAGCGGCTCTACCGAGAGGTGCGGGTGCAGGCCATCGGCGGCGGCTCCGAGGAGATCATGCGCGACCTCGCGTCTCGCCAGCTCGGCATCTGACCGCTCCACCAGCACTGCCAGTTCGGGGAGGGTGCCGGCGGGTCCGGGACGTGGGTCCCCGGCTCAGCCTCCGTCGGCCAGCGCGTAGAGGGCGCCGTCGCGGCTGCCGACGTAGATCCGACCGCCCCAGACCGCCGGCGACGCCTCGATGCAACCTCCGAGCGACACCGACCAGAGCTCGGCCGGCTCGGTGCCGTCCGGGCGGAGGTCGAAGGCGTGGAGGTCGCCGGCGCAGTCACCCACGAGCAGCACGCCGTCGACGACGGTGGGCGACGACCACAGCGGTCCGGGCAGCCGCTTGGTCCACAGCTCGGCACCGGTCTCGGCCGAGACGGCGACCAGCCGACCGCCGTTGGTGCCGACGTAGACGACGCCGTCGACCACGGCCGGGGTGGTCCAGATGCCGCCGGGCCGGGTGCCGTCGTCGGACCACGACCACACCAGCGGCTCTTCGCCGGCGGCCACGTCGGCGGACGGGTCGAGCTTGACCAGCTGCCCGATGGCGTCGGACCGCTCCCGGGTGGCGGCGCGCTCGTACTCCGCCGCCACGTAGAGCATCCCCTCGGCGTCGGCGACGATGGAGGCGTCGGTGTCGTCGCCCATCCAGAACCGGAAGGTCCGGGTCGGCTCCGCCCCGTCAGCCAGCCCGGCGATGTCGTAGCCCTGCACCAGGCCGCCGGAGTTCGTGAAGTACACCGTGCTGCCCACCACGGTGGGCGAGACCTCGATGGAGACGACGTCGTCGCCCAGCGCGTCCAGCAGCTCGTCGTCCCACCCGGCGACGTCGAGCACCACCTCGGGATCGACGGTGACCGTGCCGTCGGCGTCCTCGCCGCGGTTGAGCCGCAGCACGACGAAGCGGCTGTTCTCCCCGCCGACGAAGAGGTGGTCGTCGATGACGAGGCCCGAGCTGTCCCAGTCGTCGTTCCACAGGATCGGGGAGAAGTCGTCGGCGTCCATGGACCACAGCTCGACGGCCTCGTCACCCTCGATCGACAGGATGCGGTACCGGTTGTCGCGGGAGCCGGCGTAGACGAGCGGGTAGCCATCGGGATCCACGGTGACCGAACCCTTGATCAGGTCGCCGGTGGGAAACGGGGGCAGCAGCTCCTCGCCGGTCTCGGCGTCCAGGAAGTGGATCGCACCGTCGTAGGCGCCGAAGACGAGCCAGGTCCGGGTGGTGCCGTCGCTCGCCGGCCGCTCGAAGACGGCGGGCTGGCCGGTCCACCCCATCCCACACCAGACCTTGGTCTCGCCCAGGTTGGTGGACTCCCGGCACATGCCGCCCTCGGTCGGGTGGCGGAACGACACCGTGGGATCGGAGGGAACGGGGCCACGCCCGTGGAACGACCGCGTCGGGTTGCCGCGGAAGGTCAGCAGGCCTTCGACGCTGGCGCCGGGGTAGGGCTGACCGGCGAGCGAGGGGTCCGACCAACCGTCGTAGGGCGGCGTGGTGGTCGTGGTCGCCGCCTCCCCGTCGGCCGGGGACTCCGCGGCACCGACCGGCCCGGCGTCCGGGGAACCCCGGTCGTCGATCCACCACGTCGCGACGATCACCAGCACGCTGACCACCGCGACCGGCAGCAGCGGCGGGCGGCTGGGCACGGGGCCGAAGTGTACGACCGCATGAGCATCACCTGAGGCTCATCGGCGCCGTGCGCGAGCCCCGGTAGCCTCCCCCCGTGCCGGAGACGCTGCGATACGTGTCGAGGGTCGCCCGACTCCCGCTCCAGGACTCCGACGGGCAGAACTTCGGCCACGTCCAGGACGTGGTGCTGGCACCGGCGGGCCGCTCGGCGCCCCGGGTGCTCGGGTTCGTGACGCTGGTCCAGCGGCGTCGGATCTTCGTGAACGCGAACCGCATCGAGGACCTCGAGGCCACCGGCGTCCGGATGCGCACCGGCACGATCGACCTGCGTCCGTTCCGCAAGCGCGAGGCCGAGGTGCTCGCCCTCGAGGACCTCGTCGGCAGCGCCGTGGTCGTGGACGGCGTGGAGCAGTACGTGCGCGACGTCGGCCTCACCCCGTCGGAGGCACCCGGTTCCACCTGGGAGCTGGCCACGCTCGCCCTCGGTGGCCGCGGTCCGCTCGCCCGGCGGCGCACGCCGGTCATCGTCCCGTGGGAGGAGGGCCGGGCGCTGTTCGAGTTCGGCGCCGACGCCGCCGAGGTGGCCGAGATGCGCGACATGCGCCCGGCCGACGTGGCGAACCGCATCCGCGCCCTCCCGCTCGAGAAGCGGCAGCGGCTGGCCGAGATCATGGAGGACGACCGCCTCGCCGACCTGCTCGAGGAGCTCCCCGAGGACGAGCAGATCCGCCTCATCAGCGGGCTCGACCTCGAGCGCGCCGCCGACATCCTCGAGGAGATGGACCCCGACGACGCCGCCGACCTCCTCGGCGAGATGTCGGCCGACGAGCGGGCCCGCCTGCTCGAGGCGATGGAGCCCGACGACGCCACCCACGTGCGTCGGCTGCTCACCTACGAGTCGGCCACCGCCGGCGGCCTCATGACTCCGGAGCCGGTGATCATGGCGGCCGAGTCCACCGTCGCCGAGGCCCTGGCCATGCTGCGCGAGGCAGCGCTGCCCACGGCCCTCGCCGCCCAGGTGTTCGTGGTGAACCCGCCGCTCTCGGTCCCCACCGGCCGCTTCCTCGGCACCATCGGGTTCCAGCGCCTGCTACGTCACCGACCCTCCGAGACGCTCGGCGACGTCGTCCCGGACCGCTCCGAGTTCTTGAGCCCCGAGACCCCCGAGCTGCAGGTGGCCGGGCTCCTCGCCGCGTACGACATGGTCGCCGTGGCCGTGTGCGACTCGTCGCGCCACCTGGTGGGCGCGGTCACCATCGACGACGTCATGGACCACCTGCTTCCCGAGGGCTGGCGGCGCCTGCTGCCCCGCCACCGGCCGGGGGTCGGGTAGTGCCGCTGTTCCGACGGACCGACGACCTGGCCCGACCGGCCCAGGCCGGCGTCATCGGCGTGCACTTCGACCCCGATGCGTTCGGGCGCTTCTCCGAGGGCATCGCCCGCTTCCTCGGCACCGGTCGCTTCCTCGCCGGCCAGACCGTCATCGTGGCGGCGTGGATCGTGTTCAACGTGGCGGCCGTGAAGTACCGCTGGGACCCGTACCCGTTCATCCTCCTGAACCTGGCCTTCTCGACCCAGGCCGCGTACGCCGCCCCCCTGATCCTCCTGGCCCAGAACCGTCAGGACGAGCGCGATCGCGCCCAGGCCGAGCAGGACCGCGAGGTCAACGCCCGCACCCAGGCCGAGGCCGAGTTCATGGCCCGCGAGCTGGCGTCGGTGCGCCTGTCCCTGGCCGACGTCGCCACCGTGGCCGAGCTGCGGGACGCGGTCGGCGACCTCGGCCAGGCGCTGGCCCGGATC
>CAZCJT010000004.1:0-31284 GCA_964498565.1 uncultured Acidimicrobiaceae bacterium | reverse complement strand
CAGGTCGCCGGCGGTCGCGCCGGCGTCGAGCTCGACGCGGCAGTCGAGGCGCGTCCCGGCGCCGTCGTCGCCGACCCGGAGCTCCACCAGCACTTCGATGGCGGCAGGCTATGAGGTGACGAACTCCGTGAGGTGCGCCGGGAAGCGGTGCTCGGCCCGCAGGAACGCCTCGCCGGCCGCATCCCGGCTCACGCGCAGGGCCACGAGCAGGGGCGACCCGACCGGTATGCCCAGGACCTCGGCGTCGCGGTCGTCGGCCACGGCGGCCCGGATGGTCTGGTCCACGCTGGCCAGGCGCCGGGGCAGCAGGTCGTAGAACGTCGACCGCTCGACGTCGTCGCGGCTGAGCGAGCGACCCAGCTCGGCGGGGCACCACACCGTCACGAGGGCGAAGGGCTGGCCGTCGGCCAGGTTCACCCGCACCACCTCCAGCACGGAATCCCCGAGGCCCCCCGCAACACCTGCATCACAGAAGCGGAACGACAGGATCCGGCGGACCGGCTCGCGGCCCTGGGCGGCCAGGTCGGCCTCGATGGTCGAGAGCGTGCCGAGCGATCGGCGGACCACGGGTGCGGCGACGAACCAACCGAAGCCCTGGCGGGAGCCGACGATGCCCTCGTCGCGGAGCACCTTGAGGGCCTTTCGGACCGTCACGCGGCTGACCCCATAGGATCCGGCCAGGTCGGCCTCCGAGGGCAGCACGGCCCCGGCGACCAGGTCGCCGGACGTGATCTGTCCACGCAGGTCGTCAGCGATGGCCACGTATCGGATCTCTCTCACTTGTATTAGAGTTGCATCATGCCTGTCACCTCGTCCACTCCCATCGAGCTCGTCCAGGCGGTGTACGACCGGCTGCCCGAGTCGGTCCGCATCGGTCGCGAGCGCCTCGGTCGACCCCTGACCCTGGCCGAGAAGATCCTGATCAACCACCTCCGGGACCGTGAAGGCCAGGAGATGGAGCGGTCCCGCAGCTACGCCGACTTCGACCCGGACCGGGTCGCCATGCAGGACGCCACTGCGCAGATGGCGCTGCTGCAGTTCATGACCGCCGGCCTCGACGAGGTGGCCGTGCCCTCCACGGTGCACTGCGACCACCTGATCCAGGCCAAGGTCGGCGCCCTGAAGGACCTCGCCGTCGCCGTCGACACCAACCAGGAGGTCTACGAGTTCCTGGAGACGGTGTCCCGGCGCTACGGCATCGGGTTCTGGAAGCCGGGCTCGGGCATCATCCACCAGGTCGTGCTCGAGAACTACGCGTTCCCCGGCGGGATGATGATCGGCACCGACAGCCACACCCCCAACGCCGGCGGCCTGGGCATGGTCGCCATCGGCGTGGGCGGCGCCGACGCCGTCGACGTCATGACCGGCTTCCCGTTCAACGTGCGCTGGCCCAAGCTCATCGGCGTCCACCTCACCGGGCGCCTGTCGGGCTGGAGCGCACCCAAGGACGTGATCCTGAAGGTCGCCGAGATCCTCACGGTCAAGGGCGGCACGGGCGCCATCGTCGAGTACTTCGGCGAGGGCGCCGACTCGATCACCGCCACCGGCAAGTCGACGATCTGCAACATGGGCGCCGAGATCGGCGCCACCACGTCGCTGTTCCAGTTCGACGAGAACAGCGCCGCGTACCTCAAGTCCACCGGGCGCGAGGCCATCGCCGATGCGGCCAACGCCGTCGCCGCCGACCTGCGCGCCGACCCCGAGATCCTGGCCAACCCGGGCGACTACTTCGACGAGGTCATCGAGATCGACCTGTCCACGCTGCCGCCGATGATCAACGGACCCCACTCCCCCGACCGGGCCCATGTCCTCGGCCGTGGCTCCGACGACTCGAAGGGCGTTGCGACCGAGGCCGAGGCCGAGGGCTGGCCCCTCGAGATCAGCGCCGCCCTCATCGGCTCGTGCACCAACTCCTCCTACGAGGACATCACCCGGGCCGCCTCCATCGCCCGCCAGGCCGCGGCCAAGGGCCTCAAGGCCAGGACCGAGCTGCTCATCACGCCGGGCTCCGAGCAGGTGCGCGCCACCATCGAGCGCGACGGTCTGCTCCAGGACCTGGAGGCCATCGGCGGCGAGGTGCTGGCCAACGCGTGCGGCCCGTGCATCGGCCAGTGGTCCCGGCCCGAGTCCCAGCTCGAGCAGGTGAACACGATCGTCAACTCCTACAACCGCAACTTCCCGAAGCGGAACGACGGCTCGGCCAACACGCTGAGCTTCGTGACCTCGCCCGACACCGTCATCGCCCTCGCGCTGGCCGGTCGGCTCGACTTCGACCCCCGCACCGACGTGCTCGTCAACGACGCCGGCGAGGAGGTCCGCCTCGACGAGCCGGTCGGCATCGACCTGCCCCCGGGCGGCTTCGATCCCGGCGAGGACACGTTCGTGGCGCCGCCGGAGGATCTCGGCGAGCGCACCACGGTCGAGGTGAAGGTCGACCCCGAGTCCGATCGCATCCAGCTGCTCGAGCCCTTCCCGGCGTGGGACGGCCAGGACTACGTCGGGCTGCCCGTCGCCGTGAAGGCCCAGGGCAAGTGCACCACCGACCACATCTCGATGGCCGGTCCGTGGCTCAAGTACCGGGGCCACCTCGAGAACATCTCGGGCAACCTGTTTCTCGGCGCCGTCAACGCCTTCACCGGAGAAGCGGGCAGTGGCAAGGACCCGGTCGACGCCCAGGTCAAGCCGTTCCCCGAGGTCATGCGGTCGCTGCACGAGGCCGGCACGCCGTGGGCCGCCATCGGCGACGAGAACTACGGCGAGGGCTCGTCCCGGGAGCACGCCGCCATGGAGCCCCGCTTCCGGGGCTGCGTCGCGGTGTTCGCCCGCAGCTTCGCCCGCATCGCGGAGACCAACCTGAAGAAGCAGGGGGTGCTGGCCCTGACCTTCGCCGACCCGGCCACCTACGACCGGATCGGGCAGGACGACACCCTCAGCGTGCTCGGCCTGGCCGACCTGGCGCCCGACGTCCCGGTGCGCTGCCAGATCGTCCACGCCGACGGCACCCGGGAGGAGTTCCAGGCCACCCACACGCTGTCGCCGGAGCAGATCGAGTGGTTCAAGGCCGGCTCGGCGCTCAACATCATCCGCAAGCGCGGTGGGGGCGAGAACGCCTGACCCGCTCGGTCAGCGGGTCCCGGAGGAGTGGCGGATGCGGCCCTTGCCGTCGCGCTTGGCGCGGTAGGAGGCCGCATCGGCTCGGCGCAGGACCTCGCCGGGATCGTCGCCGACGGCGGCGTGGCCGATGCCGACGCTGGCACCGACGTGGATCGGCTCGTCGGTCAGCCCGGTGATGGGCGTCCGCACCGCGCCGAGGATCCGCTCGGCCAGCAGCGACACGTCGTAGGCGGTCCGGGCCCGGGTGGTGACGACCACGAACTCGTCGCCGCCGTAGCGGGCGACCAGCTCGTCCTCCCGGGCCGCGTTGCGCAGCCGGCGGGCGATCACGCGCAGCACCTCGTCGCCGGTCTGGTGGCCGTACCGGTCGTTGACCGGCTTGAAGTCGTCCAGGTCGAGGAACAGCACCACCAGGCGGTCGTCGGCCCGGCGGCGTGGACCCATGCTGGTCGACAGGTAGCCGTCGAGGTAGCGGCGGTTCGGCAGGCCGGTCAGGTGGTCGTGGGTGGCCCAGTAGGCCAGGTCGTCGGAGGACTCGCCGGCGCCGAGCAGTGCCTTGCGGCCGGAGATGTCCGCGACGTGGACGACCAGGTGGCTGACCGCGGCGGCCGCGCCCCGGACCGTCGAGACGGTGAGCTCCACCCAGACCTCGTGCCCGGACCGGTGCAGGAACCGGCTCTCGATCTGGTAGCTGCCGCGTCGACCGTCCAGCAGCTCGGAGCGGAGCTCGTCGGCGGCACCGGCGTCGTCGGGATGGGTGATGTCGGCGATGCGCTGACCGACCAGGTCCTCGGCCGATCGGCCGCAGATCATGGCCAGGGCGTCGTTGACCTGCACGAAGCTGCCGTCGAGGTCGGTGACCGCGGTGGCGACCGGCGACCCGTCGAACACGGCCCGGAAGAGGCCCTCCGCCGCCGTCCGGGCCGCCTCGGCCTCCCGCAGGCTGGTGGCGTCCTCGAGCGAGGCGACGGCGCGGAGGAGGTGGCCGTCGGCGTCGCACGTCGGCACCACGCGGAGCCGCAGCGACCGACCGTCCACCTCGACGTCCTCCACCACCTCGTCACGACGGAGGAGCGCGGCCTGGATCCGGTCCTCCACCAGCGCCTCTCCGGAGGACACGAGCCGGGAGAACCGGCCGTTCTGGAACGAGGTGGTGCCGTTGCCGCTGCGCACCTGGAGTCCCACCGGGGCCGCCTCGGCCAGCGATGACATGGCCGCGTCGGCTGCGTCGGCCGGATCGTGGTCCGGGGCGACCAGCCAGGCGTGCACCAGCAGGCCGTAGGGCACGGCGGCGCTGGCGTCGTGGGCCGAGACGAGCAGCGAGTGGCCGGCCAGGTGGGTGTGGTCGGGGTGGACGCGGGCGACCGTGGAGCGGCTGATGCCCTCGTGGGCGACCCTGGCCACCACGTCGAGCACGGACGGCAGGTCGTCGGGATGGATCCAGGTGATGGCCCGCTCGGCCGGGACCTCCGGCAGGGCCAGCTTGCTCGACGCCGGATCGTGCCAGCGGTGCAGCACCGCCCCGGTGGCGCCGTCGATGAGCAGGGTGACGTCGGCGGAGTGGTCGAGGAGACGGTGGAGCACCTCCTCGCTCAGCAGGTGCGCCTCGGCGACCGCTGTCGCGCTGGCGTCCCCGGTGCCGATGTCCATGGCATCAGATCGGCAGATCTCATCCGGAACTGGAGCGGTTCTCTCCGGCTCGATCACTCGCTCGGCCCGACCAGCGCACCGTCGAAGATCAGGGACATGGTCTCGTCCACGATGCGCTCGTCGGACTCCTCGGGGAAGAGCAGGGCCTGCAGGCTGCACAGGTGGACCAGCGAGCGAGCCAGCCGCTCGGTCTCCATGCGACGCCGCAGCCGCCCGAGGGTGCGCAGCTCGCGGATCAGGGGCAGCAGGATGGCCGGCACGGGGACGATGGCCGCGGTCGAGCGCGGCAGGTCGCTGCCGCTGCCGGCCTCGGTGATGATCTGGCTGGCCAGCGCCTCGGTGGCGCCCCGGTTCTGCCGGGCCAGCCCCACGTAGCGCAGCAGCACCTGCTCGATGCGCAGGATCGGCCCCTCCCCGGCCGTGAGCGGAGCGGAGGCGATGGCTTCGAGCTCGGGGATGTGGCGCGCCCACCCGGCGGCGGCCACCGCGGTCACGGTGCCGAAGTGGTGGTACACGGTCGTGGTGCTGACCCCGGCCGCGGCCGCGACCTCGGAGATGCGCACGTCGCCCGGGGCCCGGTCGACGAAGAGGTGGCCGGCGGCGTCGGCGATGTGGCGCCAGGTCTCGGTCGGCGCGTCGGCGGCCGGCCCGGGCCGCCGACGCACGAGGAAGCGCGTCTCGAGCGTGGACAGCTCGGGCGCCGGGACCGTGTCGGAGCGCTCGACCCGGGGGCGGGAGACGCCGAGGAGGATGGCGGCGATGGCGTCGGCGTAGAGGTCGTCCCGGACGCCCTCCGGATCGACGGCGTGGCGCATCTGCATGCCCTCGGCGAAGGCCGTCATGATGACCGTGAGGTCCCGGCTGGTGAAGGGCGGGAGCATCTCTCGGCCCATGCGGGCGAGGCCCCGCTGGTAGGTCGACTCCACGGCGGCGGTCAGGTGGGCGTAGCACTCGGCCAGGACCGCGCCCGCGGTGCGGCCGGTGTCGTCGCACAGTGGCGCGTCCCGCACGGCCCACAGCAGGTGCTGCAGGATCGGCGTCTCGTCGGCGTGGATGAGCCGCTCCCATTCCGAGGTGCTGGCGGGACGCAACCCGCTCAGACCGTCGAGCTCGACGGCCGTGGTCGACACGTCCTGGAGGTGGGCCACCCGGGCGTTCCAGCGCTCGACGAAGCCGTTCGCCACCGCGAGGGCGAAGTGGGAGCGGTTCCGGAAGTGGTGGAAGAACGATCCCGTGGTGACCCCGACCTCGTCGGCGATCGCTCGGGTGTCCACGCTGGCCAGCAGCTCTTGGAATCGCTGCCTCACCACCGCCGAGATCCCGGCATCCACCAGCTCCGCCCGCCTGTCCACGCCCACGGTCGGGGAAGGTACTCCCAGGTCAGGGGCGGTGGCGGCACCGAGCGCCAACTCTTCGGGCCATAACGCGTGCTACGGCCGAACATCGCGGGAGCGATGTCGTGGCAGCCCATCTGCCAGTACGTGGTGGTTCACTGGGACGCAGCGGGAACCTGAGCGGACGGCCCTGCCGTCCGCCTGTCTCTGAGAGCGAGGTGCGCCGATGCACCCGGGCGCACCTCGCCTCAGATGTCGGTCCGGGCCAGCGCGCCCTCCAGGAGCAGGCCGAGGGTGTCGTCGATGATCCGCTCCCCGGACTCCTCCGGCCGGGAGAGCAGCCGCATGGCGACCAGCTGCACGATGGAGCGGGCCAGGCTGTCGCTGTCGATGCGGCGGCGCAGCACCCCGCGCGTCCGCAGCTCGCGGATGTGGGCGGCGAGGAGGGCGGCGACAGGCGCCGATGCCTCGCCGGACTCGGGGGCTTCGCTGGCGCCGGCCACGGTCTCGAGCACCTGGCCCTCGAGCGCACCCCGGCTCGCCCGGGCGATCTCGATGTAGCGGGTCAGGATCTGCTCGATGCGCTGCACCGGGCCCTCCCGGGCGGTGAGCGGCTCGAGGGCGATCGCCTCGAGCTCGGGGAGGTGACGGGCCCACCCGGCGGCGGCGACCGCGCTGACCCGGCCGAACTGGTGGTACACGGTGCTGGCGCTGACCCCGGCGACCTCGGCGATCTCGGCGATCTTCACCTCGCCCACCCGTCGCTCCACGAACAGCGGGGCCGCGGCCTCGGCGATCTGGTCACGGGTGTCCCGGGCCGGCTCCCGAGCCCCCGACGTGAGCCCCACCGGCTGGCGGTCCCCACCGACTCGGCCCTTCTCGGCCCGCTCCCGGGCCGGCCGGGTGATGGTGGCGACGAGGCTGGCGACGAGGTCGGCGTACAGGCCTTCCCGCACGGCCTGCCCGTCGACGGCTCGGCGCATCTCCAGGCCATTGGCCAGGGCCGACACGCCGACGGACAGCTCCTGCACGGTGAACGGCGGCAGCATCTCGCGGCGGATCGCCCGCAGGACCCGCTCGTAGCTGGCGACCATCGTCTGGTCGAGCCAGTCGTTGCGCTCCCGGAGGACGTCGCCGACCATGCGCCCGTCGGACTCGCTCACGGGCTGGTCGCGCGCCACCCAGAGGAGGTGGTGGAGCCCGCTGAGCACCTCGTCCTCGGTCACGCTCGGCTCGCCCTCGCCGGTGAACGGGGAGGTCAGGACGTCGAGGGTCCGCCGGGCCGACCGCTCCCACAGCTCGCCGAAGCGCTCGACCACCGCATCGACGAACTCGGCCCGGTTCTTGAAGTGGTGGAAGAACGACCCCGTGGTCACGCCGGCGGCGCTGGTGATCGACCGGGTGTCGACGCTCGTCAGGAGGTCCTGGAAGCGCTGCTGGAGCGCCAGCTGGACGCCGGCGTCGACCAGGGCCGCGCGACGGTCGGACATCGCCTCGACCGTACAGGCGCCCGCACGCGACGGTGCCCCCGCTCCCGGCCGAGGCCGGACCGATCAGCGCGGTGGCTCGAACAGCGCCGCGAGGCGGATCGAGACAGCGACCGGGTCGTGCACCTCGATCTCCTCGTCGCTCTCGGCGACGACCCGGTACTCACTGGCTCCGGCAGGCAGCGAAAGCGCGGTGAACCGCTCCCGGCCCGTGCGGGTGTCGACCAACCAGTAGTGCTCGATCCGCGCTTCGGCGTACACCGCCCGCTTGGCGACGGTGTCCCACACCGCCGTCGACGGTGACACCAGCTCCACCACCAGCAGCACCGGCAGCGAGAGGCGCTGCTCACCGATGCTGGCAGTGGGTGCCACGACCAGATCCGGCTCGACCCGCTGCCCGCCAGGGAGGTCGAGGTCGACCGGCGCGTAGAGCACCTCGTGAGCAGGCGGGCAGCTCTCCACGAGCGACCGGTAGAGCACACCCGAGGCGCGCTGGTGACGGGGTGTCGGGGCGGCGTTCACGACGATCGAGCCTCCGAGCAGCTCGTAGCGGTGACCGTCGTCCGGCATCGCCTCGAGATCTTCGATGGTGAGGCCTTCGGCGCTGGTGAGCGACATCGTGCGCTCCTCCCTGGTCGACCGGGCTGGTCGGGCATCCGCTGCCCGACGAGGCGTGCACCCGACGATACCGGCCGGCACCGACAGAGATCAGCGCTCGTCGGAGGTGTACGGTTGGTGTATGAGCCGCACCAACATCGACATCGATGACGAGGCCTGCGAGACGGTGATGCAGCGATACCACCTCTCCTCGAAGCGGGACGCGGTCAACTACGCCCTTCGTCTGGTCGCCGCCGAAGCCCTCGACCTCGATGCTGCGCGGGCGCTGCGAGGCTCGGGTTGGGACGGTGACCTCGACGAGATGCGCGGCGCCCGAACCGCATGATCCTCATCGACACGTCCGCCTGGATCGAGTTCCTTCGGGGAACCGGATCGCCGGCCTGTGACGAGGTGGACCGACTCCTCGCCGGCGACGTGGCGGTCTGCGACCCCGTCCGCATGGAGGTCCTCGCCGGCGCCAGAGACGAGGCGCACGTCCGCCAGCTCCGAGGTCTCCTCGCTCGCGCCACCCTGCTCCCCACAGGTCCGGTCGACTACGAGGCAGGTGCCGCCCTGTACCGAGTCTGCCGGCGTCGAGGCGAGACGGTCCGAAAGCTGATCGACTGCCTGATCGGCGCCGTTGCGGTGCGCGAGCAGGTACCTGTGCTGCATGCGGACGCGGACTTCGACGTCCTCGCCCGGCACACGGCCCTGGAGCTGCACGACCCGGCCGCGTGAATCGCACACCGACGCACCAGCCACCACGCACGCGACGGTGCCCCCGCTCCCGGCGGGGGTGGTCAGATCCATGTGGTTGGAGCCTGGGCTGTGCCGTCGCCGCGTCCTACGCGGCCACCACCCCGGGCGGTGGTCGTCGTCGTCCCCCGTCCCGGAGCTCGTTGCCGTCCCGGTCGAGGAACATCGGCAGCCCGTTGACCATCATGATCTCGAGCGTTCCGGCGTGGACCATGCGGTGGTGGTGACGGCACAGCAGCGCCATCTGATCGACGTTGGACAGGCCATCGTGTTCCCACCAGGTGACGTGATGGGCGTCGCACTGGCTCACCGGTGCCGTGCAGCCAGGAGCGGCGCAGCCCCGGTCGCGAGCGGCCAGCGCCCGACGGATCGCCCGGTTGGCGTAGCGCTCCTTGCGGCCGAGCTTCAACGCCTCACCCGTCGCGTCCTGCACCAACAGCTGCCAACGCGAATCACACAACCAACGCTCGGCGATACCGATGGGAATGACGGTGCCGTCGATGGTCTCGAGCACCGAGTCCGGGTGCAGGGTCCCGGCCAGGAACGTCTCGTGATCGACCAGCACCGTGAACAGGACCTCCCGCCGGCGAGGGTTCGCCTCGGCACCAGCCCCGTCGAGCACCAGACCCACCAGGGCCTCGGCCCGCCGGTTCCCCGGCGTCCGAGAACCCAACGGATCCTGCGGGTTCGCATCCACCACGGCCCGATCACGACGCCACAGCTCATCATGGCGCTCGGTCAGCGCGGCCAGCACGGGAAGACCGGTCTCCAAGCCGAGATCGGCGTTGATCTTGACCCGATCACCCACCCGGTTCGCACTGACCGTGTCGTGCTCGGGATCGTGCGGCTCGACACCGTCCTGGTCGTGCAAGCGGATCCACGCATCCACCTTCGTGGCCAGCCGATCCGCGTTCAGCTCCGTGGCCAACGCCACCAGCTCCGCCTCGTCCACGCTGAACCGGTCCCGCACCCGCGGGTTGGCCACACACCGGCTCAGCACCTTGGCATGCGACTCGGTGATCGCCCCCTCCTCCAACGCCTCACGCGTACCCGGCATCACCAACAAGTGCTTCGCCAGCTTCACCCGGCTCGCCATCACGTCCCGAGCACCACCGACCTGGCCCTGGAACCAGTTGATCGCACTCGACGCCGCATCCAGCTGCCACGCACCACTCTGCTCGAACTCGGCCACGTGGGCGAGCAGGACGGCGTCGAGCTTGTTGCGGACCCGCTCGAGGGCGGCCTGGTGCTCCACCCGCTGCCGCAGGGCCAGCGACGACACGTCGACGGCGAGCAGCTCCGCCAGTTCGAGCGCCGGTGTCGGATCCATGCGCCCAGGGTACATCGAACGTATGTTCGAGTCAACGCCGAACCGGACATTTCTCCTCAGCTGGTGGCGGCCTCCACCGAGCGGCTCTTCGGCCGCCATGCCACCGAGAAGAACACGAACCCCCCGGCCAGCACGGCCAGCGGCAACGGGTTGCGCAGCTGCGCCACTGCCGTCCCCGCCCGCCCCACGAGCAGCTGGCGCTTGCCGAGGACGTCGGCACCGGTCGGCCGCCAGGTGTCGATCCGGTCCCGGTTGTCACCCTGGGTCTCGAACCCCTTCGTGGCGGTGCCCCCGGTGATGCGGTGGATGACGACGCTGCCCTCCCCCGTCTCTCCCGCCGGGATCCGGTACGCCACGGCGTCGCCGATCTCGTAGCTGCCCTGCTCCCGCACCAGCACCAGGTCACCCGTGTGCATGTGCGGCTCCATCGACGTGCCCGAGACCATCACGTAGTGGACCTTGCCCCCCAGCGTCGCCGGCCACAGGAGCGCGGCGACGCCGAGAAGCAGGACGATCTGCGCGGATGTCCGGAGATGACCGAGGGTGCGTGCAGGGGTCATCAGAACTGGACGCCGGAGTGCTGGGTCGACCGGGACGCCGGGTTGGTAGCCGCGTCGGTGATCCCGCTCGACGGGTGGTACGTGGCTGTGACGGAGGTGTTCACTCGCTGACCGGTCCCAGCGCCAAGCGTGATCGTGAGCGTCCGCGTCGCCCCGACCCACCCGATCGAGGTGGCGTTCCCGTTGCCGTTGTGTTCGAAGACCGTGTCCTGCGCCACGAAGCCGGGTGACCCGAGGTCGACGTAGCCGAAGTTGAACCTCCCGCCGCAGTGAGCTGCGGTCACGGTCACCCGAAGTCGGTCATTGGAGGTAATCGGAGCGGCGTTGTCGTCCAGATGCACGATCACGGAGTACTGGCCACCTTGCAGGTTGAAGTCGCCGGAGGCGGTGCTGCACAAGGTGTTCGGTGCCAAGACCTCGGACCACTGCACGGAAACACGGTCCTTCTCCTGGGGCGTGCCAGTTGAGTTGGACCCGCTGGCGCCATTGGCGATCATCAGACCCACCGGCATTGGCCTCGCCCGGTCCAGCGGCGCCGCCGCAGCGAAGGACGCCTTGTTCCCGGCGGCGTCCCGGATGCCGGTCGCGTCTTGCGCGAGGGCAACCGTGAAGGATCCCACGGCGGTGTCCTCGGCGCCATTCCCCTCGGTGATCGTCAACGTCGCCACCGTCCCGCTGACCGACACCGAGGCCAGGGAACCGCCGGACGGAACGTTCGAAAGCGTCCACGGCGTGTTGCCGGCCGTGTAGTCGGCCAAGGCCTCGCCGAAGGCGGCCTTCACCTGGTCGACCCTGCCGTCGGTGTCGACGTCGAACATCTCGAGGGAGACGAGCGCCGGCGCGCTGGTGTCGCCCGAGGGCGCCGTGGTCGTGGTCGTCGTAGCGCCCGCATAGTCGCTGAAGGTGTCGATGGTCCCGCTGTCGACGCCGAGCGTCGCGGCGAAGCCGGTCACCGTCGCGGCGACTGCCAGGAGGGCGACCCCGACCGCTGCGGCCATGATCCGCCTCATGAGGTGACCTCGCAGCCGACGTAGGTGTTGGTCCCGGGGCCACCGTCGCAGACGTCGCGCCCGGATCCCCCGCGCAGGGTGTCGTTTCCGGGCCCGCCGATCAGCACGTCGTCCTGGTTGCCGCCGTCGAGGACGTCGTTGCCGTCACCGCCCAGCAGCACGTCGACCTGACCTTCCCCGTAGAGGGTGTCGTCGCCGGCCTGGCCCACGAGGCAGTCGTCCTTGTTGCCACCGCGGAGGACGTCGTCGCCGTCGAGGCCGTAGATCAGATCGTTGCCCTTGCCCCCGGCGTGGGTGTCGGCCCCGTTCGTGAGCGAGAGGAACTGGTCGAAGACGATGGTCTCGCACTCCGACGGCACGGGCGTCGTGCCACCGGCGATCACGACCTGCACCCTCGTGACCCGTGCGGCCGGAGGCGGCTCGGGCATGGTCACGTCGACGGTGACCTCGTCGGCCGTGGCGACCCCGGGGCTCCCGAGCGCCACATCGCCCTCGAGCAGCTGGACGCTGACCTCGGCGCCGACGCAGGTGGCGGCCACGTCCCGGAGGGTCACCGTGCCGACCCGGTACCCGGCCGGCGTGGGGGTGGCGGCGTAGGAGGCCGTGTACCCGACCGCGACCCCGTCGATGTCGCAGGAGGCATCGATCAGGGGCGCCTTCCTGTCGACCGTCTTGCCGAGGACCTGCGCCTCGGCGTCGTCGAGGCGAGCGGTCTGGGCCGCGCCGACCGTGAGGCCGACGGTGACAGCGATGACCGCTGCGATCAGGCCGCGCGTGGTCTTGTCGTTCATGGCGCCGGCGTCACGATCACGAGGTGGTACTGCTTCACGTCCGCGGCCGGTGCTCCCGGTGCGGCGAACTGGATGGTGACCTCAGCCGAGGTCGGGGAGGTCGCGGTGACGGTGGAGGTTCCGCTGGCCAGGGCGGCGCCGGCTGCGTCGGCCACCGTCGCCTGTGCCGTCCCGCCGACGCACGTCGAGGCGAGGCCCGTGGCCTTCACGGCGAGGACGTTGTTCGTGGTGCCGTAGGTGTACGCCACGGTCGGCGCCAGGCCGGCGTGGCAGTCACCCACCACATCGGAGCCGGCACCGAGCGGGCGCGCCGAGACCCCGAGCGTCGCAGCCGCGCCCCACACCGACGTCGCCACGATGGCGACGACGAGGAAGGCGAGGATGCGACGCATCGGGGTCGAGCGCTTCTACGGCTCGGTGAGCCGAGGTTCAGGCGTTGTCGCCGGTGAAGACGACGTCGATGCCCTCGACGGCCTGGGCGAGAACGGTGGTGGTCACCGGCACGCTCTGCGCCGCGGTGGCACCCACGGTGCCGATCAGCTGGGTGAGCGAAACATTCTGATCGTCGCTGAGGGTGATCTGGAAGCCCTCGCCAGCGCAGAGAGCATCGATGCCGGTCAGCTCGACCGTTGCCACGTTGTATCCCGTTGCCGTGTAGGCGGCGGTGTAGCTCGCTGCGATGCCGTCGGTGTCGCAGCTGGCGACGACGTCGCCGCCGGCGCCCAGGTTGTCCGACGTCGGCTCCAGCGTGGCCGCGAAACCGTAGACGCCGCCGCCGATGATGCCGGCGGCCAGCAGGCCGCCGAGAAGACGCTTGTTCATTTCGTTTCCCTCCAAGGGATTGGAGGGGTGCCGGTTGCGCTACTCGCTCCCCGCCGAACCAAGCGCCCAAGTGCACCCGGCGGATCATCGCTCCACCCCAGATTGGATTGGCGCCGCCTCCCGTCTGGCGGCGACGGGGATCACTCAACACGCCGTTTCCAACCATCCCGCCAACGCCCGCCCAACGCTTCCCCAACACCGTCGAGCGGCAGCTGCCCAACCCTTCCCCAACAGTCGCCGGCAGGGGTGGCGGCGGCACCCACCCGTCCGTATGGTCGCCGGGTGCCGTCGAAGGAGCAGCGAAACGCAGAGGTCCGCGGCGCCATCGGCCGCATCCTCTCGAGCTACGCGGTCTTCGCGTTGCTGTTCCTGGCCACCACCGAGGCGCTGTTCGAGATCTCCGATGGCGACAACGCTGAGCAGAGCCTCGCCATCCGTCTCCTCTTCGTCGCCCTCAGCGGCGCCGTCCTGGTCCCGGTCATGTGGCGCGAGCTCCGCCGGCGCCAGGCCGCCGAGGTACGGCTCGACCAGCACGCGGCCAGCACCGCCGCCGCCCGGGAGCGCCGTCTCGAGATGCTCCACCGCATGGGTCAGCACCTCTCCCCCGTGCTGGGCGACGCCTTCGAGGCGCGCATCCGCACCGCGAGGGCACTGGCCCCGGAGTTCTTCGATCTCGCCGACATCTTCCTCCCCTCCACCACCGGCGACGACACCGCGCACTACGAGGGCCAGCCCGCTCGGCTCCTGCAGGCCGACTTCGGCTCCGAGCCCGCCCTCGCCGAGCTCCACCGCACCCACGGCGCCACGATCCGTTCGGCGGCCGTGGTCCCGGTGATGGCCGGCGAGACCCTCATCGCCGTCCTCGTCGTGGCCAACTGCATCGGCCGTGAACCCCCCACGCTCACCGACAGCGACCTCGAGGCCCTCCAGCAGGCGGCGGTCCGTCTGGGCACCACGCTCGAGCGCGTCCGCCTCCACCAGGAGGTGAGCCGCAGCGAGCGCCTCGAGTCCCTCGGCCGCCTGGCCGGCGGCGTGGCGCACGACTTCAACAACCTGCTCACGGTCATCCTCGGCTACAGCGACATCGTGCTGAGGCGACTCCCCGAGGGCAGCCAGGACCGCGCCGACCTCGAGGCCGTCCGGCGCGCCGCCGAGCAGGCCCGCGACCTCACCGACCAGCTCCTCACCGTGAGCAAGCGTCGGGTGGTCCAAGCCGAACCGGTCGACCCCAACGACGTGGTCGAGTCCATCGGCCAGGTGCTGCGGCGCCTCGTGGGCACCGACATCGACCTGCTCACGGTCACCAACGAGGTGGAGCAGGTGATGATCGACCGCGCCCAGCTCGAGCAGGTGCTGCTCAACCTCGTGGTCAACGCCCGCGATGCCATGCCCGACGGCGGTCGTCTCACCCTCACCACCGAGGCGGCCACGATGCCGAGCGGACGGGGCCCTGCCACGGTCATCTGCGTGTCGGACACGGGCGTCGGCATGGACGAGGAGACCCTCGCCCACTGCTTCGAACCCTTCTTCACCACCAAGGGCGGCCAGGACGGCACCGGCCTCGGTCTCGCCACCGTCTACGGCGTGGTGTCGCAGGCCGGCGGCGAGGTGGTCATCGACTCCACCCCCGGCCGGGGCACGACGTTCCGCATCCACCTCCCGGCGCTCGCTCCCACCGTCGACGAGCCCCACGGCGCCGACGCCGGGCCGGCCCGCATCCTGCTCGTCGACGACGAGGCCGACGTCCGGGGCCTGACCCGACGCCGGCTCGAGGCCGACGGCTTCACGGTCACCGAGGCCGCTTCCGGGCCGGAGGCGCTCG
Source organism: uncultured Acidimicrobiaceae bacterium (assembly GCA_964498565.1). Classification (GTDB taxonomy): domain Bacteria; phylum Actinomycetota; class Acidimicrobiia; order Acidimicrobiales; family Salinilacustritrichaceae; genus Salinilacustrithrix. The sequence goes on along the minus strand of CAZCJT010000004.1, from coordinate 16,011 downwards.
ACCTGATCGACGACGGTGGCGAGGTCGACCTCCTCCTCACCGACGTGGTCATGCCGGGGATGACCGGCCCGGAGCTCGCCCGCCTGGTCGACGAGCGCCGCCCCGGCCTACCCGTCCTCTACATCTCCGGCTTCGCCGAGGACCCGGCGATCCAGGACGCCGACGTCGCCGACCTCCGGTTCCTGGCCAAGCCGTTCGAACCCCACCAGCTGCGCACCGCCGTGCAGGATGCACTCGCCGGCGCCGGCCGCTGACGATCGATCACGGCTCGAAGCGGTAGCCGACGCCCCGGACGGTGATGAGCCACCGCGGGTTGTCCGGGTCGGCCTCCACCTTCTTGCGGATGCGCCGGACGTGCTCGGTGACCGTGGCGTCGTCCTGCCACTCCCCCGAGGACTCCCACACCTGGCGCAGCAGCTGCTCCCGACTGAACACCTGGCGGCTCGACGCGGCCAGGAAGGCGAGCAGGTCGAACTCCTTGGCCGTGAGCCCCACCGCCGATCCCCGCACCCGGCACTCCCGGCTGCGACGGTCGACCTCCAGGCCGTCGAAGCGCAGCACCTCGTCCACCGCCTCGGCGGCCCGACCGTTGCGGGGGTGCAACAGCCGCTCGACCCGGGCGGCCAGCTCGGCCGGGTAGAAGGGCTTGACCACGTAGTCGTCGGCGCCGCCCCGCAGCCCCGCCACACGTTCGGCCTCCGACCCGGCCCCGGTCAGCACGATCACCGGCACGTCGTGGTCCCGGCGGATGCGGGTCAGCAGGTCCAGACCCGGCACGTCGGGCAACCCGATGTCGAGGATCACCAGGTCCGGCACCTGGGCCCCGATGCTCCCCATGGCCGACAGCGCATCCCCCGCTTCGTCGACCGTGAACCCCTCGCCCTCCAGCACCCGCGCCACCAGACCCCGCACCGCGGGGTCGTCTTCCACCACCAGCACTCGCCTGTCGGTCTCTGGCATGTCCTTCCTCAGGATGGCTGCACGAGAGGTTCGACGCCTGGGCCGAACAGCCCTTTCAGCGGGGCGGTTCGAACAGCGCAGTGAGGGGAACCGAGACAGCGACCGGATCGTGCACGTCGATCTCCTCGTCGCTCTCGGCCACGACCTCGTACTCGCGGGCTCCGGCAGGCAGCGACAGCGCGGTGAACCGCTCCTGGCCCTTGCGGGTGTCGACCAACCAGTAGTGCTCGATCCCGGCCTCGGCGTACGCCGCTCGCTTGGCCACCGTGTCCCACACCGCCGTCGACGGCGACACCAGCTCGACCACGAGCAGCACCGGCAGCGAGAGGCGCTGCTCACCGATGCTGGAGCCCGGCACGACGACGAGGTCCGGCTCCACCCGCTGCCCGCCGGGAAGGTCCAGATCGACCGGCGCGTAGAGGACGTGGTGATCGGGCGGGCAAGCACGACGGAGCAGGTCGTTGACCACGCCGGAGGCAAGCTGGTGACGGGGCGTGGAGGCGGCATGCACGACGATCGAGCCTCCGAGCAGCTCGTAGCGGTGACCGTCGTCGGGCATCGCCTCGAGATCTTCGATGGTGAGGCCCTCGGTGGTGGTGAGCGACATCGTCCGCTCCTCCCTGGTCGACCGGGCTGGTCGGGCATCCGCGGCCCGACGAGGCGCGCACCCGACGATACCGGCCGGCACCGACAGCGATCAGCGCCTCCGGCGAAGTGCCCGAGACGCCTGGCGGGCGACAGACGAGAACCGGACGGCTCCCGGCGCACCACGTCGCGCCAAGATCATGGATCGGGCAGCTCGTCCGGGTACACGACGTCGATCTCGGGAATGGCCGTCGAGAAGTCGGACGAGTTGTTCGTGATGAACCGGCTGGCGCCGGCGGCGACAGCCGTCGCCAGGTGCACAGCGTCGGCAGCTCGCAGCCCGTGGGCCGACCCGAGGGCCACGGCGAGGTGGGCGGTCGCCTCGTCGACCGGCCGGAGGTCGAGGCGGGCCAGCAGGACGGCCAGCGCCTCGCTCTCGGCGTCGTTGCCGTCGCGCATCGGCTTCGTGAGCAGCTCGGGGATCAGGAGCACCGAACCGATCCCCGCCACGACGCCCGTCGTCTCGGTCGGTGCCGACGGGAAGAGCACCCGGACCCGCCGCCCGAGCGGGTGATCCGGCACCGCGGCGTAGATGAGGACATCGGCGTCGAAGGCGTCCACGCGTCCGGGTCAGCGCGCCGACCGGCTCGCCGCCACCTCGGCCACCAGCTTCTCCGCCCGCCCAGCGGCCAGCGGCGGGGCATCGTCCAGCCCGACGGTGCGGCTCTTCGCCAGGAGATCCCCGATGCGCTCGGCGTTGGCCAGGGCGCCGTCCGCCCGCCGCACCCGCAGCGTGTCCGGTCGGACCACGACGGCAACCGGTCGCCCGTGACGGGTGATGGTGACCTCCTCGCCCGCCCCGACCCGGTCGAGGACTTCAGGCAGCGCCGCTCGGGCCTCGCTCACCGACATCGTCGTCATGCCCAGGATCGTACACCGATGTACAAACTCCACCACGGAATCTCTCGTGGCACCATTCGACCCAGACCCTCCGTGCCCAGCAGCGCGAGATCGACCTTGGTGGCCGATCGGGCGGATCGGGCGCCGGTGTCCGCTCAGCGTCCGATGGTCCGGTAGTCGAGTTCGAGGCTGGCCATCGCGGAGCGGATCCCGGGGCCGTCGTCACCCTCCCAGACGCAGAGTGGGGCGTCGAGGTATTCGGCCGCGGCAACGCATTCTGCGCCCAGCGTGGACACTCGATGGTCCGCTGCGATCTCGGCCATGCGGTAGGAGATCCTCCTGATGGGCACCACGTCGATGCCCTCCGGCAAGCTCAGCAACCTCGCCCCGAGCTCTCGACGGTGCGCAGCGCTCCACGCACCTGTCAAGGCGCCACCCCGAGCGGCCACAACGCTCTTGGCGAGGCGGTACAGGTAGAGGTTCGTCGTTGCCGGTTCGTGAGCGGCGAGCACGTCTGCGAGCTCGTTGGACGGATCGTCGGCCAGGAGGTCTCGGAGGAGGTGATCGTCGAGGACGGCTCGGCTCACGTCGTCGCGAGGTCGGGATCGTCCTCGAGGGAGCGAACGAAGTCGGCGTGTTGGTCACCGCTGACCAGATCATCGAGGAGCCGGCGCCCCTGCCCCTTGGGGACCGTGAGCACACCGAAGCCGAGGTCGAGCACGTCGACGGGCCCGCCGTCATCGAGGTTCCACCGATGCCGTACACCGGCCGGCAGGGACATCTGCCCCGATGTCGAAACAAGGTATTCCTGGACGCTCACGCCTCCATGCTACTTGGTGAAACCGTGATCGACACCAAGTAGCTGCGGGTCGAGTACAGGTGCCGGGGGACGTCCAACCCGCAGGAGGCGTCGCCTCCGCGGGGCGGCTCGAACAGATCACGAAGGGCGACCGACACGGGCACCGGCGAGTCGATCTCCACGCGATGGGCGTCATGTCTCGAGGCCGCACGGGTCAGGACTCAGCGGTTCACCGGACAACAGCGGGACGATCGAGCACCGCGCACGCGGCGGTGCCCCCGCGCAGGGCGGGGGTGGTCAGATCCGTTCGGTTGGAACCGTGGGCTGTGCCGTCGCCGCGTCCTACGCGGCCACCGCCCCGGGCGGTGGTCGTCGTCGTCCCCCGTCCCGGAGCTCGTTGCCGTCCCGGTCGAGGAACATCGGCAGCCCGTTGACCATCATGATCTCGAGCGTTCCGGCGTGGACCATGCGGTGGTGGTGACGGCACAGCAGCGCCATCTGATCGACGTTGGACAGGCCATCGTGTTCCCACCAGGTGACGTGATGGGCGTCGCACTGGCTCACCGGTGCCGTGCAGCCAGGAGCGGCGCAGCCCCGGTCGCGAGCGGCCAGCGCCCGACGGATCGCCCGGTTGGCGTAGCGCTCCTTGCGGCCGAGCTTCAACGCCTCACCCGTCGCGTCCTGCACCAACAGCTGCCAACGCGAATCACACAACCAACGCTCGGCGATACCGATGGGAATGACGGTGCCGTCGATGGTCTCGAGCACCGAGTCCGGGTGCAGGGTCCCGGCCAGGAACGTCTCGTGATCGACCAGCACCGTGAACAGGACCTCCCGCCGGCGAGGGTTCGCCTCGGCACCAGCCCCGTCGAGCACCAAACCGACCAGGGCCTCGGCCCGACGGTTCCCCGGCGTCCGGGAACCCAACGGATCCTGCGGGTTCGCATCCACCACCGCCCGATCACGACGCCACAACTCATCATGACGCTCCGTGAGGGCGGCCAGCACGGGAAGACCGGTCTCCAAGCCGAGATCAGCGTTGATCTTGACCCGATCACCCACCCGGTTCGCGTTGACCGTGTCGTGCTCGGGATCGTGCGGCTCGACACCGTCCTGGTCGTGCAAGCGGATCCACGCATCCACCTTCGTGGCCAGCCGATCCGCGTTCAGCTCCGTGGCCAACGCCACCAGCTCCGCCTCGTCCACGCTGAACCGGTCCCGCACCCGCGGGTTGGCCACACACCGGCTCAGCACCTTGGCATGCGACTCGGTGATCGCCCCCTCCTCCAACGCCTCACGCGTACCCGGCATCACCAACAAGTGCTTCGCCAGCTTCACCCGGCTCGCCATCACGTCCCGAGCACCACCGACCTGGCCCTGGAACCAGTTGATCGCACTCGACGCCGCATCCAGCTGCCACGCACCACTCTGCTCGAACTCGGCCACACGGGCCAGCAGGACGGCGTCGAGCTTGTTGCGGACCCGCTCGATCGCGGCCTGGTGCTCCACCCGCTGCCGCAAGGCCAGCGCCGACACGTCGACGGCGAGCAGCTCCGCCAGTTCGAGCGCCGGTGCCGGATCCATGAGCCCAGAGTACATCGAACGTGTGTTCGAGTCAACGCCAAAACGGACATTTGCCCTCGGGCGGTGGCGGGCGCGTCAGGCGACCTCGACGTCGGTGTGGATGAAGTCGTCGCCGACGAACAGGAGCGGCGCATCGGAGCGGACGGCCAAGGCGTGCGAGAACGTGTCCCCGAAGTTCAGCCCGGCCCGATGCCGCCCCTTCCCGAACCGGCGCCAGGTGACCACGGCCTCCGCCGCGAGGGCGGCGTCGACCTCGACCACCCGCATCTCGACCCGGTCGAGCAGCTCGTGGAGCAGCTGGGTGCCGGCCGGGCCGAACTTGGCCTCGACCACGATGCCCAGCTCGACGTACGTGGCGGCGGCCATCGCGCACGGCCCCTGCGTCAGCACGTCGGCCAGCCGCTCGGTGCCTGGCTCGCCGACCAGCACGGCGACCACGGCGGAGGTGTCGACGACGATCACTGCGGAAGTCCGTCATCGCCGTAGCCGAGGATCTCCTCGGCCGACCGGTCGTCGACGACCGGCAGCCTCTGGAACCGCTCGATGACGTCGTCGAGGCTGCGCCGGCGCCGCCGCCGCCGCTCGGCCTCGAGTCGTTCCTCCAGTGCCGACTCGACGGCACCGGTGATCGACTCACCCGTCAACGCCACGAGCTCCCGGGCCAACCGATCGGCGCGCTCGCTCTTGATGCTCAACGCCATGGAAGAAGTATAGAAGCCCAGCGAGATAGGCACCTGCAGCACGACAGGGTGTTCAACATCGTCCTCGTCATCTTGGTCGCGGGGCACCACCCACCCCGGCTCGTGCAGCAGCCGGTCGCGGTGGCGGTCGCGACGGGCCTTGGCGCGTCGGTCGAGGTGGTCGGCCCCGTCGAGCTCGAGGTCGATCCGGGCCCCGGGGGACACCGGTCGCTGGCGTCGGCACGGCTCGATCATGCGGTGCACCGCATCGGGCGTCCGCCCCACCGACGCGTCGAGTATGCCGAGATCGCTCGGGTCGGGGTCGAAGCGGACGCTCGGGTCAGCGGCCGAACAGCCGTCGCCCTCCCACGACCAGCAGCCACACCGCACCCCCGAGGACCGTGCCGGCGCTGTTCAACCACACGTCCGACCACTGCGGCCACCGATGGTCGAACACCGTCTTCTGCCCCAGCTCGATCAGCCCGCTGAGCGCGACGCCCCCGGGCACCGCCAGCCACCACCGCCGCGGCCACAGCAGACCGGCGAACACCGGCAGCGGCACGAAGAGCACCACGTTGCTCACCTGCTCGTCGTCCAGGCCCAACACCCCGTCGGAACGCTCAGCAGCGGGCCCGTCGCCAGCGCGGCGGGCCGCGCCGTCGCTGATGACCGAGCTGGCGGCACGGACGCCCCCGCCGACCACCTCGGCCTCGTCGCCGGGCGCGGGGCCGAACACCAGGTAGGCCATGGCGACGACGTAGACGGCGAAGGCCACAGCGACCAGACGTCGCCCCACACGCCGCCGACTCCACCGTTCCGCCATCCCCGAGACGGTACGAGACCGCCACCGACGCCAGCGCTCGTCGGCGCGCGCACATCGAAGCACACGACGACCGCCGGATTATCCATGCCGCCAGCCCACATCACATCTGTGATGAACGGAAGAACAGCATGTGAACTACGGCCGCATAGTCCCCTCGGGCCCTTGCCTGGAGGGTGGGCAACGGCTTCACTCTGCCGCGGGACGGCACCCCCAACCGTTGGGAGCGCCAGGAGGCACCGGTGCGGCGGAACAAGAACGACAGGTCATCGACGAGCGGCAGGAGCCCATCGCGAACAACCGCGGCCGCGTCCACCGCTGCTCGAATTCCTGGGCCCGTAGCGAGTAGTCCTCTGGACCCTTTGTCGCCATGCCTGTGAGCGCGCTAGGCAATGGTTCGGGCGGCCCGACAGGACCGGGAGCACAGCAGTACGGCGGGAAGAGGAACCATGGAATCGAGCTGGGACCCGTGTCACACGTGGTGGGCCACGGCGCGTGGCTGTCGAGCCTTTACGAGCGGAGGCCACGAAACACCAGTAGTGTCACCGCTCGGCAGCGGAGCGATGACCTGCACGACGAGCGGCGGCCTGGTCGGATGAGCGCGACACTCACGAACGAGATCAGCACCGGCACCCCCGGCGCCGACGCGACCCCTCCGAGCCCGCGCCCGGCCCCGGCCACCAAGGCGCCCTTCCGGCGCTGGGTCCGCTGGACCGCGCTGACCGACACCGTGGCGATGGGCATCGCCGCGCTCACCGCCATGCTCATCCGCTTCGGCTGGGCCGACGTCCAGCTCGAGGCCGTCTCGTACCGCACCGTCGGCGTCGTGCTCACCCTTGCCTGGCCGTTGGTCCTGGGCGCCTCCGGCGCGTACGAGCTGCGGGCCTCGCTGTTCGGTGTCGAGGAGCTGCGCCGGCTGCTGCGGGCCGCCATGGTGATGCTCGCCCTTGCCGGCGTCGCCCACATCGTGTTCCGGCTCAACCTGTCGCGCTCCTACTTCCTGATCCTGCTTCCCCTCGCCGTGCTGCTCACCGCGCTGGGTCGAGCCATCACCAAGACGGGCGTGAACCGCAAGGGTCGGGGCCTCAACATGCACCGCGTCGTGGCCGTCGGCCCGGCGTGCGACATCACCAAGTTCTGCACCGACCTCGAGCGGACCCGCACTCGCAGCCAGGTCGAGCTGGTCGCCTACGTCGCCGACGACCTCGCCCCTCAGGCGCCAGCGCCCAAGGGGCTCCAGCACCTGCGTCGGCTGCCCGACCGGGCCGCCATCCACAATCTCACCGACCACGACGTCACCATCGACATGCTGGTGCGGGCCGGCCGCCCCGGCCCCGACGAGATGTGGGCCCTCGGCCAGCGGGCCCACGACCTGGGCGTCACCGTGGCCATCGCCCCCCACCGGGACGACGCCACCCACTCCGTCGCCCTCAGCTACGTGCCCCTCGGCTCCACCCCCCTGCTGATGGTCGAGAACCCGACGCTGCGCCCCTCGTCGGCCATGACCAAGACCGTGTTCGACCGGGTCGTGGCCGGGTTCCTACTGGTCGTGCTGTCTCCCGTCTTCCTGGTGATCACGGCCGTCATCGCCCTGCGCGACGGACGCCCGGTCTTCTTCCGCCAGACGCGGGTGGGGCGCCGGGGCGAGGAGTTCGCGTGCCTGAAGTTCCGCACCATGGGCACCGACGCCGAGGACCGCCTAGCCGACCTGCGGGATGCCAACGAGAAGTCCGATGGCCCTCTCTTCAAGATCAAGGACGACCCCCGCGTCACCGCCACGGGTCGGTTCCTGCGGAAGCACTCCCTCGACGAGCTCCCCCAGCTGGTGAACGTGCTCAAGGGCCAGATGTCCATCGTCGGCCCCCGCCCGCCGCTGCCGTCGGAGGTCGAGGCCTACGACGTGCGCACCAACCGCCGCCTCAACGTCCGCCCCGGCATCACCGGCCTGTGGCAGACCCAGGGCCGCTCCGACCTGCCGTGGGACGACGGCATCTACCTCGACCTCATGTACATCGATCACTGGAGCCCGCTGCTCGACCTCGTGATCATGGCCCGCACCGTCCGGACGATCGTGCGACCCGACGGCGCGTACTGACATGACCAAGACCGCACTCATCACCGGCATCGCCGGCCAGGACGGCTCGTTCCTCGCCGAGCTGCTGCTCGACAAGGGCTACGAGGTGCACGGCATCGTCCGGCGCTCCTCGAGCCTGAACACCGATCGCATCGATCACCTCTACGAGGACCCGCACGAGTCCGACACCCGGCTCCACCTGCACTACGGCGACCTCGGCGACTCCACCTCGCTGGTCACCATCCTGCGCCAGGTCGAGCCCGACGAGCTGTACCACCTGGGTGCGCAGAGCCACGTCCAGGTGTCGTTCCAGCTGCCGGAGTACACGGCCGACGTCACCGGAACCGGCACCATCCGGCTCCTCGATGCCATCCGCACCGCCGGTGTGGACACCCGCTTCTACCAGGCATCCTCGTCGGAGATGTTCGGCTCCGCTCCCCCACCCCAGTCTGAAGCCACCCAGTTCCACCCCCGCAGCCCGTACGCCTGCGCCAAGGTGTTCTCCTTCCACACCACGGTGAACTACCGCGAGGCCTACGGCCTGCACGCCAGCAACGGCATCCTGTTCAACCACGAGTCCGAGCGTCGGGGCGAGACGTTCGTGACCCGCAAGATCACTCGTGCTGTGGCCGCCATCGTGGCCGGCCAGCAGGAGCACCTCTACCTCGGCAACCTCGACGCCAAGCGCGACTGGGGCTTCGCCGGCGACTACGTCGAGGCGATGTGGCTGATGCTCCAGCAGGAGCAGCCCGACGACTACGTCATCGCCACCGGCGAGGCGCACTCGGTGCGAGAGTTCTGCCAGCTGGCGTTCGATCGTGTCGGTCTCGATTGGGAGCAGTACGTCCGCACCGACGAGCGGTACCTGCGCCCCAGCGAGGTCGACCACCTCCTGGGCGACGCCACCAAGGCCGAGGAACAGCTGGGCTGGAAGCCCGAGCTGACATTCGAAGATCTGGTTGCCCGCATGGTCGATGCTGACCTGCAGGCCATCGGAATCGGTGGAACCGGGTCAGAGACCCAGAGAAAGGAAGCAGTCTGATGGCAACCGTCCCCAAGGACGCTCGCATCTTCGTCGCCGGACACCGGGGCCTCGTGGGCTCCGCCGTGGTCCGCAAGCTCGAGAAGGAGGGCTACACCAACCTCCTGCTCGCCACGCGTCAACAGCTCGACCTACGCGACCAGGCGGCAGTGAACTACTGGTTCCGGGCCAACCGCCCCGAGTACGTGTACCTCGTGGCAGGAACGGTGGGTGGCATCATGGCCAACTCCACCCGCCCCGCCGAGTTCCTGTACGACAACATGATGATCCACGGCACCGTGGTGCACGCCTCGTACCAGCACGGCGTGGAGAAGTTGCTGTACCTGGGCAGCTCCTGCATCTACCCCCGGCACTCGACCCAGCCGATCACCGAGGACCAGCTCCTCACCGGCCCGCTCGAGCCGACGAACGAGGCCTACGCCCTCGCCAAGATCACCGGCATCAAGCTCTGCCAGTCGTACCGGGAGCAGTACGGCTGCAACTTCATCTCGGCCATGCCGACCAACCTCTACGGCCCGAACGACAACTTCGACCTCGAGAGCAGCCACGTCCTGCCGGCACTCATCCGCCGCTTCCACGAAGCCAAGCTCAACGGCGACGAGGAGGTCGTTATCTGGGGTACGGGCACGCCCATGCGAGAGTTTCTCCACGTCGACGATCTCGCCGATCTCTGCCTGTTCCTCATGGACAACTACGAGGACGCCGAGCACATCAACGCCGGAACCGGCGAGGACATCACCATCCGGCGCCTCGCGGAGACGATCCGAGACACGGTTTATCCTGGGGCGACGCTGACCTTCGACTCTTCGAGGCCCGATGGCATGCCTCGAAAGGTCCTTGATGTCAGAAAAATCCATGACCTGGGATGGCTCCCTCGGGTGTCCTTTGCCGATGGGGTTCGAACGACTTATGAGTGGTTTCTGAGCCAAGACTATGCAGCCATCCGGGGGATCGAACGACAGAGAACGGCGGTGTGAGTACTCCACGCGTCGGGATGACCAGCGGTTCGTCCGCGACGTCGATCCCACACGGGAGCGTATGTGGGATCGACATCGCGGCGATCACCCCGGATCGGGCAGCGGGGCTCGTCGTGGAGGCTGCGGCCGACCGCCGAGCACTCCAGGTGCATCTCTGCAACGCCTACACGCTGTCCCTCGTCGACCGAGATCCTGCTCTGCGAGCGGCACTCGAGTGCGCCGATCTCAACCTGCCGGATGGCACACCGGTCGCGTGGCTGCTGCGCCGCAAGGGAACTCAAGGCCCGGTCCGCGGGCCAGGCCTCATGCCTGCGGTAGCGGAGCTCGGTGCTGGCCATGGACTCCGCCACTACCTGTGGGGTGGTGCGGCGGGTGTCGCAGAGGAAGTCGCCGCCCGTCTCGCTGAGATCAACCCCGCAATCGTCGTGGCCGCGTGCGAGACACCTCCATACACCGACCTCAATGACGACGAGGTCCGCGCCCTAGCCGCTCGAGTCGAAGCGACGGGCGCCAATGTGCTGTGGGTCGGCCTCGGTACTCCGCGCCAGGATTACCTAGTCCCCAGGCTCAGTCCACTCGTGAGTTGCCCCGTCATCCCGGTCGGCGCGGCCTTCGACTTCATGGCGGGGCGCGTGTCGGAAGCTCCCTCAGCCCTTCGCGGCTCCGGGTTTGAATGGGTGCACCGCCTTGCTAGCGAGCCGTCCCGCCTATGGCGTCGCTACCTCATCGGCAATCCCCGCTTCGTATTCACCACCGTCAGGCACAGGTTGAGGCGGATGAGATCGTGAACGTCACCGGCGGCCACAACCGCGAGCAGCCCACAACGGAGAGAACCGCATGATGAATTCGGAGATGGGGGCCGCCTCACGGAAAGAGATCGTCGGTTTGACGCCTCACTCCACCGGGAGCCGGTCAACCGCGATCCTGGGGTCCAATCGAGATTCGACTCACATCTACGTTGATGAGCTGCGGCGCGGGATGCCCCAGATGTGAACAGGGAGATCAGACCGGTCGAGGTGCACTTCGAAGCAAATGCCCAGCTCGGAGAAGGGCCCGTATGGGACGAGGCTCGCGAGGAGTTGCTGTGGGTCGACATCAAGCTGCATGAGATTCACACCCTCGACGGTGCTGGTCGACACAACGTCGTGACTCTCGATGACGTCCCCGGCTCGGCAGTCCCACTCGCAGCCGGAGACGGTTGGATCATCGGAACAAGGGGCGGCGTGGCGATCGTGGACCGCGATGGATCGGTCACCAAGTCGGCGCCGGTTGACCACGACCGTCCATCTCACCGCATGAACGATGGAGCGTGTGATTCCTTGGGCCGGTTCTGGACCGGGACGCTGAACGAGGAGCCCGGCAACCCGTCGGACGCTCTCTACTGCGTAGATGCGGACCTATCGGTCACTAAGGTCATCGCCGACGTTGGCCTCTCGAACGGCATTGCCTGGAGCCCTGACGATCGGTGGATGTATCACGTAGATAGTGTTGCTGGCGCGATCTCTCGGCACGCCTTCGACGCAGCCAGCGGGACACTGACACTGGGCGCCCCGATCGTCTCGATCGAAGCGTCGGACGGAGAGCCGGACGGCATAGCCGTGGACGTCGAGGGCGGGATCTGGGTCGCGTTGTGGGACGGCTGGTGTGTGCGCCGATATGTGGATGGGATGCTCGACAACGTGGTCGACCTGCCGGTCGCCCGCCCAACGAGCTGCGCCTTCGGTGACTTCAACCGTCGGACCCTCTTCATCACATCGGCACGTGCCGGGCTGGGCTTAGAGGCCCTGAGGCAACAACCGCAGGCGGGAAACATCTTTCGCGTCGACCTCGATGTTGCAGGCGTGCCGACGCATCGGTTTGGCTAGACAGCTCTACAGCCTGCGCATTCGTTCCAGCATCTGGCGGACCTTCAGCCGTCGCCCAGATCTGCGGGCGAGGCGAAAGGCCGCAGGAGCGATGCCCGGAGTGGTGGCAATGAGGTTGCCCCAAGCGTCCGGACCCAATTCGACAGGGTACTGATGGATTTTGCGCCACTGGTGTGAAAGCCCGTATTCCACAATCGGCTCCCACTCCGACACCAGGACCGTGTAGCCGCGAGCGACCAAGAAGTCGGCGACATCTGTCATGCGGTAGCCGAGGCGCACCGTCTTCTTGTCCTCGAACTCGCAGATGACAGCGAGGGGAGCGATCCGATCCCAGGGGAAGCTACGCAGCGCGAAAAGGTCGAAACCCTCCGCATCCGTCTTTAGAAATTCCACGGCGGACACATCAGCGCCTTCAAGATAGGTGTCCAACCGCACGGTCTCCACCTCGACGGTCGCACGGTGACTGTCGTGGAACGGCGAGAGCGTGCTGATGCCGCTCGACACGGTGCTGGTAAAGAACTTTAAGACTTCGCCGTCGACCTCGGCGACCGCCCGCGGATCGACGTGGACGTCGGGGTGGTTCTCAAGGAGGATTCCTCGGTTCACGGGGTCCGGCTCGAAGGCATGGACCTCCCAGCCGCGGCATGCGAAGGGCTGGAGCGCGAAGCCGTGGTGCGCACCCACATCAACCATCACGCCGGAGGTTCCGGCGAGCAGCCGCTCGACAATACTGACCTCGTCGAAGGAGGGTGGTCCGACTAACGTCCGAGCAAGTTGCCGCAGGTACATTCGGCCACCATAGATGCCGCGTTCTCATGCCGTCTACGCGGGTTCCGAGGGCGAGCCCCTACAAATTACCGCGGACAGTCGACCGTGACCGGACGCTACACGCCGGTCGCTATCGAGAAGCCCACCTGTTCCACGTCAACGCGGCCTATTCAAGGTCCCTGGCCGACATGGCCGCTTGTGCGTCGCGAGGCTCGTGGGTTTGCTGAACCGAAGCGACGTAGTCGCCAAGAAGCCTGTCGGGGACTATCCTGCCGGTGATGCGGCGACGTGTCGGAACACACCGAGGCGAGCTCAGCCAGACCGCAGCGCATTCAGCCTTAGGTCCACCTGTTCGTCTCCGGCATGGAACAGGGAAGCCACCATGTGCAGTTCCCATGCGTCAGCTCCCTCGACGCCCTGATGCTCGCCCAACGCCAAGCCTCAAGTGACCGCCAGGAGCATCCGTTTCGCTGGACTCTCGCTGGCCGTATTGGTCGGTATGGCCGTCCCGTTCGACCGGAGGATCGTGGTCCTGGCCGCTGTCGTAGCGCTAGCATCGGTGCTCGGGATTCGCACCCGCCGCATCCTGTCTCGACAGGTACGCGACAGTGGCACGGCGGGATGGATCCCAGAGATTGCGTTACTGCCGATGGCGCTCGCACTGACGCCGGGAAACAACCGGAGCACCATCGTCCTGGTCGGGGCGCTGGCGCTCTCGACGGTGGTCCGCCATGGGGTCCGGCGCCCAGGTATCCCCCTAGCACTTGCTATCGGCGCCGCAGTTGTGGTGTTCACCCTTGGACATGCTGATCAACGCCTGCTCATCGTGATTGGCATAGCAGTTGTTGCGCTAGCAAGACTCGAAACCAGAGCCCTGCTCTCCAACTTCATTGATGGCGTAGGCGTCTATCTGATCGCGAATGTAGCGGGCTACTTCTTGCTTGGGCTCAGGTCTCCAACTCAAACAGCAAGGCTCGACAGCGCATTGGAGACAAGCAGCGGCTTGTTCAGCGAGCGCATTATCTTCCCGTTCACCCAATCTGTCGTGACTCCGCCCGCGATGGCTGCCGTGTTCCTCGCTGGCGTGACGCCGCTACTGCTGGCGTCACCGCATCGCCGATACCTGCGTATCCCGGCAGCCCTTTGCGGAGCGGTTGTTCTCGTGGCCGCCAACTACCGGGTTCCGTTGGTGCTCTCCGTTGTGCTCGTCAGCGCGCTGGTTCTGTGCCCCCGCTCACTCAGCCGGGTCGCACCCGGAGTGGCGGTTGCGGCCTTGCTCCTCCCGTTCGCCTTTACAACCATGGAGCAGAGCGTTGCCCAGGTTGTGACGGTAGCGTCTCAGGCGATTCCGTCGCTGGAGCGGGACGAGGAGACTTCCGGCACGTTGAACGGCCGCGCCGCCGTGTGGGAGGAGACCGTGCGGCGGCAGCGCCAGTTCGAGCCCCGGCATCTGCTCTTTGGGTTCGGCGCGGGAGGACACGTCGAGTCAGGAGTCTCGGCCGGGTACGCCCATCTCTTCCGCGGTGGTGGCTTCCTCAACCCGCTCGGCGCCGGGAGCCACAACAGTGCCCTACAGCAACTGGTGGACGGCGGCTGGGTTGGCATGCTGCTGCTAGTCGCATCGGTAGCGGCAACGGTCAGGCGGACGGGGCGATGGGGACGATCGGATCCCTTCGGCTTGGCCGCAAGCGGGATGATCCTGGCAGTCGCTGTTACGGGCGCCACCGAGTCTGTTCTCGCCCCGGGCGTGAACGCCTTGGGATTCAGCGTGGTTGTCATCACTGCAAGTGCTGCTGCCCAACGCGTACGGGGACGGGCCACTTCCCCGACTAGCGTTCGATCGGGTGAACCGGACCTGCAGCGCAACTGAGTCGCTTGTCTGTTGGTAGCCCCAACCGTCCGCTGTTGCAGCCTCGTTAGTCAGGTTGATCAGTTACGCCCCCGTGCACATGACAGGAGTGTTGATGCCCCGACAGCCGAACCGGATGACCCCAGGCACAGAGCGCCTCGGATGGTCGAACTGGGTCGTCGGCGACGATCTCAGGCCCGGCATCCCCATCTGGAAGGTGGCCAGGAATTGACGTGCCCTCGGCCGCCTAAGTCCGTGGTCCAGCAGTTGCTTGGCACAGAGCGCGCGCGCCGCCTTCGAGCAGAACTAATGGATCGCAAGGAATGGGCGGCGCGACGACTCAACCCCGCAGATTGGACGACGTTTTCGCTGCTTTCAGCTGCAGAGAACGAGTTTCGCGGCGAACGAGCAGTTATCTTGGGGAACGGCCCCAGTCTGAGGGAGACGGACCTATCCCTGCTTCAGGCTGAAGCTACATTCGGCCTCAATCGCGTCAGTCTCCTTTTTGACCAAATGGGCTTTCCAACGACCTTCCTAGTGTGCATCAATGACTTGGTTCTCCAACAGGTTGCGACCGAACTTGCCAGCACGCCGAGTCGACGATTCTTTCGACGCAGCAGCAGAAAGAAGATCCCACGAGAGCTACGCGACGGAATCGCGTTCCTCCACTCGAACGAGGTCCCGCGGTTCTCAACCGACCCTCGCCACGGGGTCTGGGAGGGAGCGACCGTCACGTTCGTCGCACTTCAGCTCGCGTTTTGGATGGGCTTCGAGGAGGTTCTGCTCGTTGGAGTTGACCATCGCTTCTCCACGACCGGGCCAGCGAACGCCACCGTTGTCAGCGGGGGTGATGATCCCAACCATTTCGCGCCGAACTACTTTGGGAAGGGGTTTGCCTGGCAACTACCTGACCTCGAGATGTCGGAACACGCATATCGAGCGGCGCACAGGACTTTCCTTGCCGCGCACCGCCGAGTTATCGACTGCACTGTCGGAGGCGCTCTAACTGTGTTTCCAAAGAGCAGTCTTGAAACCGAGCTCTGATCGAGCCGTCGAGGATGTCCCGTTGACCGTGGAACTTGGGTGGGCCTCCGGGGTGATCATACGG